>CAZOTP010000023.1:0-10066 GCA_964582655.1 uncultured Pirellulales bacterium
ATCGGACATGGACAGGCTTTTACATAAAATGGATTTTCTAGTGAACGCTTACGATTTATGTTGTTATAGCCCAGCGAATTCAGAGAATTGAAATTGAGAAAAATAGAAATAGCTCACAAATCGCTCTTTGAAAACTGAATAACGAATCCTCTGCGAGCTGGATGAGAGCAATGTCCTTCAAAACGCGTATTTCTATGCGGAAGATCAGGTTCTCTGCCAGTACGATCTTGCCTCGGAGAGGCAGTATTTCTATATCCATGACCGGCTGGGCAGCGTGCGGATGGTGGTGGAATATATTATGCTTATTCCCGGGGCGGGGATTTTTCGCTGGGCGTGGCTTTTCCGAGGTATTGGGGGAGTTCGACGCCGGCCATGCCCGCAAGGTCCTGGATGGGCGGGATGGACTTGATGAGGCTGGAGAGGAATCCGGCGGTGGAGGATGCGCCTTTGGCGTCGGAGCCGGAGTCCCAGACGGTGACTTTGTCGATCTTGATGTTCTTGATGGCCTCGACCTGTTTTTCGACGATGGTTTCGATTTTTTCGATCATCAGGAGCGTGGCGGCGGCCAGCCGCATTATCAAGAGGGGCTGTTGTTTTTCTTCGGTGTGTCGAGGCACCCGCTCCAAAGAGAGGGAACCGGGTGCGGGGGATTTTCGCATTTGCGCGGCCAGTTGGATTAGTATCCGTTTTCGGAGCCGAGGGTGTGGATGAGGATGTTGTTGCTGACGCCCGGAGCGGTGAGGGGACGGCCTGCCATGAGGACGACGGTATCGCCGGTTTTTGCCCACTGGAATTTATCGATGAATTCCTTGGCGATATTCTGGAAGGCGTTCATGGATTTGGGGACGGGGTGATAGAGGGGGATGACGCCATAGGACATGCACATCTGTCGGCAGACGCTGAGGTCGCAGCTCATGGCGACGATGGGGACGTCGATCCGGGATTTGCTGAGCAGTCGGGAGGCGGAGCCGGTCTGGGACCAGACGAAGACGAGTTTGGCGTTGATGTCTTCGACGATCTGGGCGACGCTTCGGGAGACGGCGGCGGTGGACAATAATTCGGTGGAGGTTTCGGCGCGGAGTCGGACGAGGTCGTGCTCGTCGAGGAATTTTTCGGTTTTGCAGGCGATACGGCGGATGGTCTGGACGGCTTCGAGAGGGTGTTTTCCGGTGGCGGTTTCCCCGGAGAGCATGACGGCGTCGGCGAGGTCCATGATGGCGTTTGCGACGTCGGAGACTTCGGCGCGTGTGGGGGAGGGGCTTTCGATCATGGACTGGAGCATCTGGGTGGCGACGATGACGGGTTTTCCGGCCTGGCGGCAGAGCTGGGTGATTCGTTTCTGGATGAGGGGGACTTCGGCGAGGTCCATTTCGACGCCGAGATCGCCCCGGGCGACGAGTGCGACATCGCAGGCCTGGAGGATGGCATCGAGATTCTGGATGGCCTCGGGTTTTTCGAGCTTGGCGACGACTTTGATGGGGGAGTCGGATTTCTGGAGGTGGGATTTGAGGCGGCTGATTTCGTCGGGGGCGCGGACGAAGCTGAGAGCGAGGAAATCGAGTTTGTGTTTGACGGCCCAATCGACGCATCGCCAGTCCTGATCGGTGATGGACGGGGCGGAGACATGGGAGTCGGGGAGGTTGATTCCTTTGTGGCTGTACACGGGTCCGGGGACGACGACTCTGGCGGTAATTTCGGATTCGGTGACAGCGAGTGCGGTGAGTTCGATCTGGCCATCGTCGATGAGGATTCGATGGCCGGGCCGGACGTCGCGGAGGATGGGTGCGTAGTTGGTACCGAATCGCTCGGCGGTGCCGGATTCGAGATCGGGGACGATGGCGACGGTTTGGCCTTCCTTGAGCTGGCACCATTCGGGCGCGATGGAGCGTGTGCGGATTTTGGGTCCGCAGAGATCGCCCATGACGGCAAAGGCGGAGGGGTTGTCTTTTCGGAAGGGCTGGAGGCTGTCGAGGACCTGCTGGTGCTGTTCGAGGGTTCCGTGGGAGAAATTGAGGCGGAAGATGTTGACGCCTTGGTCCAGGAGTTTTTGGATGGTTTCGGGGGAGCGGGACGCCGGTCCGAGGGTCGCGATGATTTTGGTTTTGATCATGGGTGAATTATACCGTGATTGCGATTGGGGGGAAACCCTTTTTGATGGTCAGGATTGAAAGCGGGAATGGGCGGGGATGGCGTCCAAATCGTCCATCCGGACGCTGGGGAATCGAAGCAGCCTGCTGGTTCCGGTGAGGTGGTCGTTGGTGACGGGGATGGCGCCTTTGGCTTCCATTTGCCGGAGGACGAGGTTTTTTTTGTGATCGTTGAGGCGGGTACCGACGGCGTCGATGACGAGGAAGACTTTTTTTCGTCTGGCGAGAAGGCCCAGAACGGTCGCTTTCAAGGCGTCCTCGGCGCCCATGCCGAAGGCGATGTATTCATCGGCTCGCATTTCGGTGAGGAGGCGGTCGGCGCGGGGATGGGTGAAGGGGTCTTCGGTTCGGATTTCGAAGATAATCTGCTGGTAATCGCGGAGGAGATTTCGCGGGAGGTCCAGGCGATTTTCCGGGCCGAAGACGATTCGGTTGGGGAGTGTGGTATAATGGATTTTTTTCTGTCCTTCGGAGCCTTCCATGCAGTTGATGGGGGTGTCGGGATCGTGCCAGGTGTCGTTTTCGCGTCGGGAGAGGGCGGTGGAAATGACGGTATGCTTATTGACTCTGGCCCATGCGATGAGTCGGCGGAAATGACCGAGGAGTTCGTGTGGATACGAACCGTTGCAGAAAATCAAATCCTTTTGGGTATCCACGTCGATGAGGATTCGCCTGGTTTTTCGCCACAATCGTTTGGCCATAAAAGCCTTTCCTTCCTCCGGGGAAGGGCGGTATAGATTTCCACTATTTTCCATCATCGTCGAATCCCAAGGGCGTCTTTAGGATAATATATTATCTCTAAGTTATTGATTGATAAAGAATTACGATTTTTTCGCGTTTTTCCTCGATCTGCCTTGAAAATCCGGATCGAATTCTTGAATCCTTGGATTGTCTTTTTTATTATATTCCTCTTTGTTGCCGGAGTGTTAAAAGGAGGTGTTTTGTGGAAAAAACGGTGGGGAGCAGGTTTTGGCCGTATGGAAGCAAGCGAATCATCCGGGATGCGGTTTGACGGGATCGCGGTGGATCTGGAGGGGTGTCCGCGGCCTGTGGACTGGGGGGAATTGTTCGGCATTGAGGGGGCGGTGGTGGTGGAGATCGGGACGGGGAAGGGGACGTTTCTGCTGAACCAGGCGAGGCGGCATCCGGAGCGGAATTTTCTGGGGATCGAGTGGGCGAATCAATTTTACAAATACGCGGCGGACCGGATGCGTCGGTGGGGGATGAAGAATGTCCGGATTCTTCGGACGGATGCGCGTGAATTTCTCGCGCGGTATATCCCGGATGAATCGGTGGAGGCGTTTCATGTGTATTTTCCGGATCCGTGGCCGAAGAAGCGGCATCACAAGCGGCGGTTTTTCATGCCGGCGAACGTGAAGGAGGTGCATCGGGGATTGAAGGCGGGGGGAGAGCTTCGGATCGCGACGGATCATGAAGAGTATTTTCGTTTTCTGCGCGAGGTGCTGCGGGGACCGCAGGCGGGGAATCCGGAACCGCCTGTGTTTTCGGAAGCGGAGCGGAAGGTCATCCAAACCCTCGCGGGGAGTTTTGAGGAAACGGATTTTCTGCCGACCGATGCGGCGGATGCGGGGGAATGGGTGGGATCGAATTTTGAGCGGAAGTATCTGAAGGAAGGTCGGGCGATTTATACGCTTGCGCTGCGGAAGATTTCCATGAACCGGTGCTGAGCGGGAATATATCAAACGGGATTCTCAACGGAATGATTCAGGGAGAGACGGATGGAGGTTACAGAATCAACATGGCGTCGCCATAGCTGAAAAAGCGGTACTGGTTTTCGACGGCGAGTCGGTAGGCGCGGAGGATTTGGTCGCGACCGGCGAAGGCGCAGACGAGTGCCAGGAGGGTGGATCGGGGGAGGTGAAAATTGGTGATCAGGGCATCGACGATCTGGAAGCGGTAGCCGGGGGTGATGAAGAGACTGGTCCATCGGGCGCCGGGGAGGACCTGTTGATTCTGTGCCATGGTTTCGAGGGTTCGGACGGAGGTGGTTCCGACGGCGATGATTCGTCCGGAGTTTTGTTTCGTTTGGTTGATGAGGTCGGCGGCGTTTTGGTCGAGGGAGCAGGCTTCGAGGTGCATGACGTGGTCTTCGAGTTTTTCGACGGTGATGGGTTTGAAGGTTCCCATGCCGCCGTGGAGGGTGACCCGTGCAATCCGGACGGAGCGATCGCGGAGGCGTTCCAGCAATTCGGGCGTGAAATGGAGTCCGGCGGTGGGGGCGGCGATGGAGCCGGGGATTTTGGCGTACACGGTCTGGTACCGCTGGAAATCGGCCGGGCTGGTCAGCTCCTGCCGGGAGCGATGAATATACGGGGGGAGGGGCGGACAACCGAAGCGGTCCAGGAGAAGGAGCGGATCTTCGAAGGGGACGGGTTTGACTCGCCAGATTCCCTGCGGCTGTTTTTCGAGGATGGTCAGAGCGGCGGAGTCGGGCTGATCGGCGCCGGGTTTGCAGAAATGGAGGATTTCGCCGGGTTTGATTCGACGGCTGTGTTTGAGGAGGACCCGCCAGTCGTTCTGTTCCGTTTGCCGGAGGAAGAGGCCTTCGACGGTTCCGCCGGTATGTCGGCGGAGGTAAAAGCGGGCGGGAATCACTTTGCTGTCGTTGAGAACGAGGCAATCGTCCTTTCGGAGGTAGTCCAGGATATTTTCAAACGCGCGATGGTCAATCTGTCCGGATTTTCGGTCCATCACCAGCAGTCGGGAGGCGGAGCGGTCGGGCAGCGCATTTTGGGCGATGAGCTGATGGGGGAGTTCATAATCGAGCATTGAAACATCCATGGCCAGAAGGTTATCAGACTTGCGGCGTGATGCAAGGAGATTCCGGTTCGGCCGGCGGGCGGATGCGAACATTTCGTGAAAGTCGTCCTGAATTTTTACCGATGATTCCAAAGCGTTTTATGCGGGTTACCATGATGAATCTGAATCAAATGAATGCAGACACGATAGCGACCTCCGTTTCGACGATGAATCGGGAATCGGTGACGGATGAACTGCTTTCGTTTCAGGGTCGGTTTAAACTGGATTTCACGCGGGACTATCTTGACAGTCTGTCGTTGGAGCAGCTTCGTCATATTCTTCTGGCGGCGGCGCTGCAGGCCAAAAACCGGTTATCCTGAGCCCCCCGCGGGTTGGAATTTTTCCCGTCCCTGCCTGTCAATCCTTTCGTGCGACTGTAACTCTTTGTTTATAAGCAGGTTGCATTTTGCCGCCGGGAGGGGCGCTTGTGATGCATTTCTGCGGCGAATTGTCGGCGGCGGGTTTGTGGGATTCGAGCGGAACGGGATTGAACTGGATTTTCGGGTCCGAAGCGGTTACGCTTTTTTGAAATGAAGCAAGGATCCACGGCACATGCAGTCTCCGGCGATCGAGCGAATTCCCCTTCGGGGGGAGGGCCGACGCCTCTTCGGGTGGTATTGCTGGCGGACGATCATGCATTGCGGATTTACGGTCCAGTGCTTCGTCGGATGGCGGTGGGGCTGATCGACGAGGTGCAGGAGATCAATCTGCTGAGCCTGAGCGCCAGCAAGTTTCTGGAGTATGTTCCCTGTCCGCCGATCCGTCTTTTTACCGAGACCCGCCGGTATCAATCGGACATCTCCCGCGCGGAGGCCCTTGCGGCGCGTCAGATCACGATTCCGGCTCCGCACTGGGAGTGGATGGACCGGGTGTGGTCTCATCGCCGGGTGGGGCGACTGGCGGAATCGCTGCGGCCATTCAGGCCGACGCTGCTGCATGCGCTGGGCGAAAATCTGGGCTGGCTGGCGAGGCGGCTGAGCAAGTTGCTGGATATTCCGTATGTGAATTCGCTGCTGGCGTACGATCAACTGCATATTTCGTTTTCGGCATCCCGCTGCACGGCGATACTGCCGTGCAACAGCGCGCTGGTGCGGCAGATTCGATCTCGGTATCCGCAGTTGTCGAAGCGGATTCATCTTCTTCCGATCGGAACGCACGTTTCAGAAAGCCCGTGCTGTTTTTCGGCCAGCTCGCGAAGGCCCACGATATTCTGCTGCTGTCCGTTTCAGGAGCACAAGGGTCTGGACGAGCTGATCGAGGCGGTCGGCCGACTGGTCGAGAAGGGGCATGATCCGCTGGTGACGATCTCGGGTCAGGGGCCGTATGAAATGGCACTTCGCAAGCAGGTTCAGCAGCACAGGCTTTCGGACCGGATTCAGTTTGTACCGCCGATCGAGGATGTGGTTTCTCTGGGGGACGCGTATAAAGTGGTGCTTCGGGATTCGGATATTTATGTTCAGTCGCGTCCCGCGAACACGTTTCAGATCGAACTTCTGGAGGCGATGAGCGTGGGCAACGCGGTGGCGGTGGCGGAAGGGCAGGAGAACGATCTGGTTCTTCCGGGGAAGACGGCGCAGACGTTCGGGTTTCGGAAAGCCGGAGCGATGGCGGAGGTTCTGGAGGGATTTTTGAGCCGTCCCGCGGCGGCGCGGGAGTTGGCGGCGAATGCCCAGAACCATTTGCGCAAGCATTTTCTGGCGAGCCAGATGATCGCGTGCCTGGCGGAGTATTACCGGCAGGCGGTGGAGAGCTACTGAGCGGAGCGCCAGGGCATGCCGGGGCGATGCCCAGCGGGCGGGGCTGTCAGGATTTCAACAAGCCATAGTCCGAGAGAATTTGCCGGAGGGCCGGTTTTTTGTTATCTTCCAGGGGCACCATGGGCAGGCGGAGCTCTTCGGGGGCCATTCCAAGAATCGCCATGGCGGCTTTGATGGGGATGGGGTTGGTGGCCATGCTGAGCAGGGCCTTGGACATCGGGAAGAGCTTTTTGTGCCATTGGCGGGCGGTGGGGAAATCGCCTTCCAGAATCGCGTCGGTCATGGCTTTGACGTCGGTGGGGACGATGTTGGCGACGACGGAGATGACGCCCTTGCCGCCCACGGAGGCGATGGGGAGGGTGAGGCTGTCATCGCCGGAGAGGATGGTGAGATTGCATCGGGAGGCGATTTCGGAGGCCTGATCGAGCAAGCCTGTGGCTTCCTTGATGGCGACGATGTTTTCGATTTCGGCGAGCCGTGCGATGGTGTCGGGGGTCATGTTGACGCCGCAACGGCCTGGGATGTTATAGAGGACGATGGGGATATCGACGGCTTTGGCGACGGCGGCGAAATGCTGATAGAGGCCTTCCTGGGTGGGCTTGTTGTAATAGGGATTGACCTGGAGGGAGCCGTCGGCACCGACTTCTTTGGCGTAACGGGTCAACTCGATGGCTTCGGCGGTGCAGTTGGAGCCGGTTCCGGCGATGACGGGGACGCGGCCTGCGGCTTCCTCGACGACGACGCGGACGACCTCCTTGTGTTCCTCGTTGGTGAGGGTGGGGCTTTCGCCGGTGGTTCCGACGGGGACAATGCCGTCGGTTCCGCTTCGAATCTGGAAATCGACCAGATCGCGCAGGGTGTGGTAGTCGACCTGTCCCTTTTTGAACGGCGTGATGAGCGCCACCAGACTTCCCGTAAACATGGGGTTCTCCTGTGTCAGGGTGTTATCTGCTGAATTTATCGATCAACGCGATCATTTCGCGGGCCGCCTGGCGGATGCCCACGAAAATGGACCGCGCTACTATACTATGTCCAATGTTGAAATCTTGCAAGTGTTCTATGGCGGCGACGGGGCCGATATTTTGATAATTTAATCCGTGCCCGGCGTGGACGACCAGGCCGCAGGAGAGGCCCCGATCTCGGGCGGCGCGGAGCTGGTCCAGGCGTTTTTGGATCTGGCGGGGGGATTTGGCATTGGCGTAGGGCCCGGTATGGAGTTCGACGGCGTCGCAGCCGGTGTCGGCGCTGACCTGGACCTGGTCGGATTCGGGAACGATAAAGGTGGAGACGAGGATGCCTTCTTTGTGAAGCTGGCGGACGGCTTTGGCGAGGCGGGATTTCCATTTTACGCAGTCGAGTCCGCCTTCGGTGGTGAGTTCCTGGCGTTTTTCGGGGACGAGGGTGACCTGATCGGGTCTGGTCCTCAGGGCGTATCGGATCATGGGATCGGTCATGGCCATCTCCAGGTTGACTTTGACGGCGGAAATTTGGCGGACCAGTTCGACATCGCGGGGCTGGATGTGTCGGCGGTCTTCGCGGAGGTGCATGGTGATTCCGGATGCGCCGCCGAGGATGCACTCGGAGGCGGCCCAGACGGGATCGGGTTCCCGAACGCCCCTCGCCTGTCGGACGGTGGCGACGTGATCGATATTGACATTTAACACGGGCATGGGCTGTTCCTTGCCGGGTACTGACGTCCGGCGCATAGAGGATTAATTGGATTTTCGCCAGGCATTCCGGCTGATGTCGCCGGCGGTGCTGCCTTCCCAGTGATGTTTTCCGATTTTTTCAATAATTTGTTCGGCGAGTTCGGTGGCGGCGACGGCGTCTTCGGCGGAGACTTCGGGCCGGGTCCCTTCGGCGACGGCGCGGAGGAAGGCTTCCTGTTCGAGGCGAAGGGGTTCTTTGTCGTCGATGTCGAGGTTTTCGACGTTTACGAGTTTGGTCCAGTCGGTGTTCTGGACGTCGAAGGGTTCTCCGGAGAGGTGCTGCTGGTGAATCCACTGGACCATATCGAGGTTGGCGGCTTTGGTAATCATGACGCCGGTTTTTTTGAGATAATCGAGGGAGAGATAGGCCTGTTCGCTGAAGACACGGACTTTTCGTTCGGTTTTGAGGGCCAGTCGGGAAGCGGTGAGGTTGGCGACGCAGCCATTTTCGAAGAGGAGCCGGACGTTGGCGATATCCTCGTGTTTTCCGAGGACGTTGACGCCGGCGGCCTGAATGTCTTTGACGCGGCTTTTGACGAGGGACAGGACGATGTCGATATCGTGAATCATGATATCGAGCACGACGCCGACATCGGTGCTTCGGAAGGTGTAGGGGGAGATGCGGTTGGCTTCGACGAAGCGGGGGTTGATGTTCAGGCGGTGCATGGCCTGAACGACGGGATTAAAGCGTTCGGAGTAGCCGACCTGGAGGATGGAGCCGCTGTTTCGGGCGAGTTCCAGGAGGCGTCTGGCGTCGGGGAGGGATTCGGCGAGTGGTTTTTCGACGAGGACGCCGATGCCTTTCCGGAGGAAGGGTTCGGCGACGGGCATGTGAAATTTGGTGGGGACGGCGATGGTGACGGCGTCCACGGCATCCAAGAGGGAGTCTGACTGGGCGAGTGCCTGTCCGCCAAATTGTTCGGTGAGGGCCCGTGCTTTTTCGAGTTCCTGATCGACGATGGCGACCAGCTCGACCTGGTCCATCTGGCTGTAGATGCGGCTGTGAAGTCGGCCCATTTTTCCGGCGCCGATGACGGCGGTGCGTAATTTTTTATTTTTCATCAGGATTCCTGTTCTTTCGGGCGGACTTCCAGCGGGGGGCGGGATCGGCGGTTTTTCCGTTCATCGCGGCGGAAGTTTTCCTGGTACCGACCGAAGCGGCTTTCGCAACTTTTTCGGATGAAATCGCAGAGATAGAGGACATGCTCGTCCGATGTTTTTTGGGCGGCTAGTTCCTCGAGGCCCGCGGAGAGGCTGGTGTTTTTTCGGAAGAGGATGCGGTAGGCGTCTTTGATGGCTTCGATGGATTCGGGGGAGAAGCCGTTTCGCCGGAGTCCTTCTTCGTTGACGCCGCGGACTTCGTTGGGATCGCCGGAGAATTTCATGAAGGGGGGAACGTCGCGGCGGACGGGGGTCATGCCGCCGATGTAGCTGTAGCGTCCGACGCGGACGAAGTGATGCAGTCCGATGAGGGCGGAGATGACGGCGCCTTCTTCGATATGGACGTGTCCTGCGAGCTGGGTCTGGTTTCCCAGGAGAATCCGGTTTTCGAGGATGCAGTCGTGTGCGATGTGGGCACCGACCATGCAGAAGTTCTGATTTCCGATGACGGTTTTTCCGCCTCCCAGCTCGG
>CAZOTP010000023.1:10166-19275 GCA_964582655.1 uncultured Pirellulales bacterium
CCGACCATGCAGAAGTTCTGATTTCCGATGACGGTTTTTCCGCCTCCCAGCTCGGTGCCGCGGTGAACGGTGCAGAATTCCCGGAAGACATTTTGATCGCCGATGATGGTTTCGGTGGGAGCGCCGTCGTATTTGAGGTCCTGAGGGGCGACGCCGACGACCGCGTTGGGGTAGAATACGTTCCCTTTTCCGATGCGTGTCACACCCTGGATGGTGACCTGGTTCATCAGATTGCAGCCATCGCCGATCTCGACGTCGGGTCCGATCATGCAAAACGGCCCGATGCGGACATTCTGTCCGATTTTAGCGGCCGGATCGACAAAGGCCTGGTTTGATATTTCGGTCATGAATCTATTTCTTTCTCGCTGCCATCATCCGCGAGCGGAGGCTCGCAGGAAGGCGGCTTTCGCGGTTTAACGAAATTGCTCCCGGTACCGCCGCAAGCGGTGCTGCATGCTTCGCTGGAGCGATTCGACGAGGTGTTTGACATTTTCATCGACGATTGGTTCGGCGGCGAGTTCTTCGACGGCGCGGGCGAGGGATTTTCCGTCCTTTCGGCGGAAGAGGCGGCGATAGGCGTCTTCGAGGGCTTCCAGAGTCTGGGGGGAAAAACCGGCCCTCTGCAACCCGACGGTGTTCAATCCGCGGATTTCGCAGGGGTAGGCGCCGGAAACCCGCAGGAAAGGGGGCATATCGTAGTTCATGCCGCTAAATGCGCCGGCATAGAGAAATCGGCCGAGCGTGGTGAATTGGTGGGAGCTGGCAAAGGCGCTGATCCAGATATGGTCTTCGATCTTGTTGTGGCCGGCGATCTGGCAGTAATTGCCGATCATGCAATCATCGGCCATTTCACAGTCGTGGCCCATGTGGCTTCCGATCATGAAGTAATTGCGGTTTCCGATGATTGTTTTTTTACCATGCTTGGGGGAACCGCGGTTGATGGTTACATTTTCGCGGAAGGTGTTGCCGTCGCCGATGATGAGTTCCGTGTCGGGATCGAGGCAACCGAGGATCTGGGGTTCCTCGCCGAGGATGCAGTGGGAGAAGACGCGGTTGTCGCGGCCCATGCGGACGCCGCGGCAGAGGACGGCATTGGCGCGGATTTCGCAATTCTCACCGACGATGACTCCGGGTGCGATGGATGCGCCGGGGCCGACCTGAACGCCCTGGGCCAATTCGGCGGTTTTATCTACAGCTGCTGTTGGTGCTATCTGTGCCACGGATGGCATCCTTCCTATAACAATTCATATGGGGGGCGATCAGTCGGATTCGGCGTCCACGAGCATAAAGCGGATCTGTGCTTCGGCGGCGACCTGACCTGCGACGAGGGCTCTGCAGGAGCAGTCTCCGGTTCGGTTTTTGACGCGGACGGCTTCGACTTCGAGTATCAACTGATCGCCGGGTACGACGGCTTTTCTCATTTTTACGTTGTTCATGCTCAGGAGTACGGCGAGCTGGCCGGAGTGTTCGAGCCTCTGGGCGAAGAGGAGTCCGGCCATCTGCGCGAGGGCTTCCACGATTAGAACACCGGGCATGATGGGAGTTCCGGGAAAATGCCCCTGGAAGAAATGTTCGTTCATGGTGACGTTTTTGATGCCCACGGCGCGTCGTTCCTCTTCCAGTTCGATGACGCGGTCCACCAGGAGGAAGGGGTAGCGGTGGGGGAGAATTTTCTGGATGCGGCGGATGTCCATGAGGGCGTCGGTGCCGAGTTTTTTCCGCCGGTCCTGGTTTTCGAGCTGTTTTCGGAGTTTCTGAACGAGCAGGTGGGTGCAGCTATGCCCGCTGCGGTGGGCGAGGATGCGTCCCTGGATGGGGCGTCCCAGGAGGGTGAGGTCGCCCAGCAGGTCGGCGACTTTGTGCCGGACGCATTCATCCGGGAAGCGGAAGGCGTTGTTGACCGGCCCGTTTTCGCCCACGACGAGGAGGTCCTTTTCGCTGAGGTGTTTTCCCAGCCCCTGGGATTGGAACAGGCGGGCTTCGACTTCGGTGACAAAGGTTCTGGCGGGGGAGATGTCGCGGGCGAACTCCTCCGGGGAGATGTGCGTTTGCAGGAGCTGATGGCCGATGGCGGGGGAGTTGGGATAGAACAATTCGTAGATGATGTTCAGGCCGAGGGCGATTTCGTCGGGGAGGGCGTAGATGACGGCGTTTCCGGCCCGTGCCATGGTCGGTTCGGTGATGACGAAGCGTTCGCGGAAGGCTTTTTGTTCGACGAGTCCGGCATCCTGAATGGCCTGGGTGAAGGGCTGGCAGCTTCCGTCGATGTTGGGCAGTTCCTGGGCGGTGACTTCGATTTCGACGTTGTCCAGGCCCATGCCGGAAATGGCGGCGAGGCAGTGTTCGAGGGTTTCCACCATGACGGAGTCATTGGAGAGGGCGGTGCGTCGGTTCTGGGGATTGAGCATGCCGATGAGGGCGGGGATGCGGACATGGGAGGGCAGATCGGTACGCACGAAGACGATGCCGGTTCCCGTCTCGGCGGGTTTCATGATCATTTCCACGGGGATGCCGGAAAAGAGTCCCTTACCGGCAATCCGAATCGGTTTGGCTAGAGTTTTTTGCTGTTCCACGCTGGTTGATCTCTTCTTTGAGTCGTTTGACTTCTTTGATCAGGTCGGGGAGTTTCTGGAGTGCGGTCAGCTCGCGGAATAACGTGAGGGCGGGTTTGGCGGGTGTTCCGGCAATTTTCTGGCCCGGCTCGATGTCGCGATCGACGGCGGTGGTGGCGGCGGCCATGACGCCATCGCCGATTTTGGCGTGATCGCGAATTCCGCACTGGCCTCCGAGGACGACATATTTTCCCAGTTGGGCGCTGCCGGCGATTCCGGTCTGGGAGACGATGATGCAATGTTCGCCGATTTTGACGTTATGGGCAATCTGGACGAGGTTGTCGATTTTGGTGCCGCGGCCGATGGTGGTTTGTCCGAATTTGGCCCGGTCCACGCATGCGTTGGCGCCGATCTCGACCTCGTCATCGATGACGACGATGCCGATATGGGGGATTTTCTGATGCTTTCCGTCGGCCATGCGGTAGCCGAATCCATCCGCGCCGATGGTACTGTTGGCGTGAATGATGACGCGGTTTCCGATGCGGCAGCCGGGGTAAACGGTTACATTGGGGTAGAGAATGGTATCCGAACCGATGACCGCATCGCGGCCGATGACGCATCCGGCGCTGATGACGGCATGGGGGCCGATGGCTGCACCGTCGCCGATGACGGCGTTGGGTCCGATGGCGGCGGTATTGTCAATGCGGGCGGTATTGGCGACGACGGCGGAGGCGGCGATTCCGGCGGGGGGAAAGTCAGGTTCGGGAGCAAACAGCCGCAGGAGATCTTCCAGCGTCTGCTCGACCTGTTTGGTAAAGAGCAGGGAGCAGGCGGCGGACCCCTGAAACGTGTCCGGTACGATGACGGCGGAGGCGGCGGTTTTTTGGACCTGGTCGGCAAACTTCGGATTGGTCAGAAACGAAATGGCGCCGCCCTGCGCTTCTTCGAGAGAGGCAATCCGGTCGATGACGGCGGAGCCGTCGCCCTGGAGGCGGCAGTTCAATCGCTGCGCCAATTCGTTTACGGTTAACGTGCGGCAAGCCATGCGGTTATCCTGTTTTCGGGAGAGCCGATTTCAGCCTGTCCGGCGGTTATTTGACGGCGGTTTTTTCGGCTTCGTAGGCCCGGTCCATGTTTTCCAGGACCTTGGCGGTCAATTCGAGCGTGGGGGCGTTATAGAGGACCTTTCGCATCCGGATCAGGGTGTACAGATCGGAGATTTTTTCCGCGCTGATCGGCGAATCGTCCTTTTCCAGGACGAGGGTGATGCCTTCCTGGCGGGCGACGCTGGCGACTTCCTTGAGGAATCGTTCGTAGAGGGTTTCCATCCAGGCCTGGGTTTCGAATCCGAAGATTTTGTTCTGGGCTTTTTTGCGGGATTCCAGGAGGGCCAGCTTGTCGAACCAGAGCTGGAGTTTCTCATCGTATTCCTTGCTGCCGGGTTTGAGGATGTTTTCCAGCTCGTTTTTGAGGGAGTCGGACTCGTTTTTAATGACTTCCAGCTCGGCGTTGATTTTTTTCTCTTTTTCCTGGCTGTCTTTCTGGCGGTCGAGGTTGGCCTGGCACTCGGAGAGCACCTTGGCGACATCGACGACGGCGATTTTGAGTTCGCCCGAGGGGGCGGCGACCTGGGCCTGGGTCTGGCGATAGCCCCAGGCGGCGGCCAGAATTACCATCAGCGTCAAGATAACAATCGTATTTCTCTTCATTGCAGTCCTTTCTTTCTCGGGATTCGTGTCCCGGGTATGGTTCCACAGGGGAGTTCCACGGATTAAAACGTCAAACCAAAGGAGAAACTGAACACTTCTTCTTCATCTTCATCATCCCGCAGGATGGGGATTCCGAAATCAAAATGCATGGGCACCATCTGGAAGAGCTGGGGCACCACAAGCTCCAGTCCGAAGCCGATGGTGACGCGATACCTGCCTTCCGACACCACACCGCTGTCGCAGAAGACTTTTCCGTAGAGGGTTTCTTCGAAGAGGGGGTGGGTGACCTCGGTGCCGGCCAAAAACAGCGAATCGCTGCCGATGGGGTCGTCGTTGCGTCCGGCCCGCGGGCTTACACCCCGGTAATCAAAGCCGCGGAGAGAGCTGATGCCGCCGGCGTAATAGCGTTCGAACATGGGGGCGTCGCCGACGATCTGGGCGCCGCGAAGCTGTCCGGCCCAGACGGTCCGTCGTTCGGTGATGTCTTCGTAAATGGGCCGATAGAGCGTGCCTCCGGCGGTGACGGCACCGAAGGCGAAATCGCCTCCCATGGCGCCGTATTGTTCATAGCCGGCGTTGAGCTTGTATCCTTCGGTGGGTCGGTACTGGTTGTCGGTTTTGTTGCATCCGACGCCGAATTTGACGCTGGTGAGGAAGTTTCCGCCTTCGACATCCTGTACATCCTGCGGCGCGACGACGACATAGGGGGTTGAGGAATCGCCGGGGACGAGCCTGCCGAGGTCCAGATCGGATATGTTCACATTTTCGGCCCGGAACGTGGTTTCGACGCTCCAGTCGTTTTCGAAGCGGTGTCCGAGGGTGGAAGAGCCTCCCATTCGCCGTTCGAGGTAACATTCCCGCCAGCGTCGGAATATGAAGAGGTTGAAATCAAAATAATGGGGCTGGTCGAAGATATAGGGTTCGAAGAATTTGATTTGGCCCCGGGTCAGGTCGGTCCCGGGCATGAAGTCGATGCGGAACCGCTGGCCGCCTCCGACGAAGGCATCGCCTCCGAACAATTCCGAGAAGCTGTGGGGAGGCCGTCCGATGTCGAAGTTCCGCTGTTCGAGGGAGATATTTCCCAGGACGCCGCTGTCGGTATCGACGCCGACGCCGAAGAGGATCAGTCCGGTTCGTCCCTCGACGACCTCGATGAGGGAATCCCGCACGCCGGGCTCGTTTCCGACGGGAGTGACGGTTACATCCTCAAATGTGCCGGCCCCCAGGAGGCGTTCTTTGGCCTTGTCGGCCGCTTCGGTGTTGTAGAGCTCTCCGGGGAGGAAGTGGTAATGGTCGAAGGCTCGGCGAACGACCTTGTCCTGGGTTTCGGTGTTTCCGCGAACGATGACGCGACCGAGACGGTATTGTTCGCTTTCCTTGACGGTTACGAGCATGTTCGCCTTGCCTTCCTCCTCGGTGTATTCCGGCTCGGCGACGACTTTGGTATAGATGTATCCCTGGCGGCCGTATTTCCGCTGGATGGAGCGTTCGGCGAATTTCCGGCGTTTTTCCGTGAAGGGCTTGTCGAGTTTCAGGTCGATTTCGTTCCGCAGCTCCTCCTCGTCAAAAATCTGGTTGCCCTTGAATCGGCTTCCGACGACGAAATAGCGGGGTCCTTCCTCGACGGTGAAGGTGACAAACGCGCGGGTGCGTTTTTCATTGAATCGTTTCTGCGAGAAGGCGCGGGCGTCGAGGAAGCCTTCGGTATGATAGTAGTTGGCGACGGAGACGCTGTCCTGTTCGAGGATCTCCTCATCCAGAAGTCCTTTTCGGAAGATGGGGAAATAGGGCTTGGTTTTGACTTTTCCGGCGAGCTTTCGGTCGGGGATATTTTCGTTGCCCTCGAATTCCACTTTTTTGACGCGGAGCTTAGGGCCTTCAACGATTTCGTAGGAGACTTTCAGTTCGTCCTGAAGCTTCTTTTTATCGAGGGTGACTTTGGCGAAATGATAGCCTTTTTGATGGTAGAAATCCTCCAGGTCCTGCTGTCCCTGGCGAATCAGATACTGATCGAGGAAGTCTCCTTCCCAGAAGCCCAGTTTCTTTTTGAGGTCTTTGGTTTCGATATGTTTGTTTCCGACGAATTCCACGGCGGCGATCTGGGGGGTTTCGGTCACGGAGAAGGTCAGCTCGACCTTGTCCTCGACGAGGCGGGTGAACCATTTGACGTTGAAAATCTGGGGCATGCCGATGATTCGCTGGGTATCTTCGGCGACGAGTCTGGCGCTGAAGACAGCGCCGGGGCGGCTCTGGATTTTATCAAGAATGGTATCGGTTTTGACCTTGTTGTTGCCCTGGACGAGGACCTTGTCGATGATTTTTCCTTCGCCTTCGGTCTGGGCGAGGGAGACGGCGGAGGCGGCCAGCAGGAGCAGAAGCAGGGCGAATTGTCCGATGCCGGGGAGGAAGGATCGGCCGGCAGTGCCCCGGGGGTGATGGATCCGCCGTTTTTCGTTCTGACCTACGCTGCAATTCGTTTGTTTCATAATGATTCTCGATTGGTTCGTCAGGCCGTTAATACGCGGGGGATTTTGCCAGATTTTCAAACCGGGTCCATTCGGGATGCCAGAGGAGTTTGATGGTCCCGGTGGGTCCGTTTCGCTGCTTGGCGATAATCAATTCGGCGGAGTTGTCTTCCTCGCCGCCGTAGGAATTTCCGCTGCCGATATTTTTATCGATATCCTCGTGGGAGGAATCCTTGTAGTAGGCTTCCCGGTGGAGGAGCATGACGACGTCGGCGTCCTGTTCGATATTTCCGCTTTCGCGGAGGTCGCTCATTCGGGGCCGGTGTCCTTCGCGGCCTTCGGGACCGCGGTTGAGCTGGGCCATTACGACGACGGGGATATCCAGCTCGCGGGCGAGGGCTTTGAGATGGCGGGAGATCAATCCGACTTCCTGGACGCGGGATTCGGGATTGGGGACGTGCATGAGCTGGAGGTAATCGACGACAATCAGCTCGATATCGTACTGCATTTTCAGTCGGCGGGCCTTGGCCCGGAGTTCCAGGGGTGTCAGTCCCGGATTGTCATCGACATAAATGGGGGCCTGGGCCAGTTCATCGGCGGTCTGGGCGAGAAGCTGGTGGTCGGTTTCGCTGAGCAGCCCCTGGCGGAGCTTGTGGGAATTGATATGGCTTCGGCCGGCAAGCATGCGTTCGGCGAGCTGCTGGGCGCCCATTTCCAGGGAGAAGACGGCGACGGGCTTTTTGTTGTCCGCGCCGACATGTTCGGCGATGTTCAGCCCGAGGGCGGTTTTTCCCATGCTGGGCCGGGCGGCGACGACAATCATTTCGCCATGCTGAAGGCCGCAGGTCAGTTCGTCGAGTTCGAGGTATCCCGTCGCCAGGCCTGTGATGAGCTGTCCGCTTCGTTGGTCGAGGGAGCTGTACACCTGGTTGAGGATTTCCTTGATGGGGACGGCTTGTCCGATGATTTTCTTTTCGGTGACTTCGAAAATCCGTTTTTCGGCTTCTTCGAGGACGTCTTCGACCTGGCCCCGTGCGGCGTAGGCTTCATCCTGAATTTCCTGACTGGCCTGGATGAGGTTTCGGAGCATGGCCTTGTCGCGGACGATGTGCGCATAAAAGAGGGCGTTGGCGGCGGAGGGGACGCTTTCCACCAACTGGACGAGATAATCGACGCCTCCGACGGCTTCCAACTGCCCCTGGCGGTTGAGTTCATCGCGCAGCAGCACCAGATCGACGGCCTTTTTCTGGTCGTAGAGCTGGATCAGGGCGTCGAAGATAATCCGGTGATCTTCTCGGTAGAAGTCCTCGCTGCGCAGAATGGGGATGATTTCCCCAATGCCATGCACATCCAGCGCCATGGAGCCGAGTGTGCAGACTTCCGCTTCCAGGGACTGGGGCGGAATACGCAGGGAAACGGCGGATTCCCGGGAAGCGCCGGACTCACTCGGAGCGGCCGGCGTTTTCGCTTTCCGGTTCGGACTCACTGGCGGGTTCCTCCGGACGTACGATATGTACGGTAATGTTGGCCTCGACTCCCCTGGCAAAGAGCAGCTTGACGGGGTGGCTACCCAGAACGCGGAGGTGTTCGGGGAGCACGACATGCTGGTTCTGGACTTCCAGACCTTTTTCCCGCAGCGAAGAGGCAATCGCATCTTCGGTGACGCTTCCGAAGAGGTGTCCCTGTTCGTTGGCGTTAGCGGGAATGGTGATTTCGGCGCCGTCGGCCCTGGCGGCGGCTTTCACGAGCTGCTCCTGGGCGAGTCGGCGTTCTTCGGCGCGTCGGGCGCGTTCGGATTCGATGGCCTTGACGTTGGCTTCGGTGGGTTCGATGGCCAGACGCTGGGGAAGGAGATAATTTCGGGCGTATCCCGCTTTGACTTCCACAACATCCCCATAATATCCAAGCTTGGCAATATCCGCTTGCAATAAAACACGCATGGGATCGTTCTCCTTGTAGTTAGCTCACATAGGGCAGGAGGGACATGAAACGGGCCCGCTTGACGGCGGCCTGGACTTTCCTCTGGCAGCCGGCGCAGTTTCCGCTCCGTTTTCGGGAAAACATTTTTCCCCGCTGGGTGAGGAGTTTTCCGAGGGTATCGAGATCTTTGTAGTCGATGTATTTGACTTTATCGCGGCAGAAGCGGCACTCGGTTTGTTCGCGAACCACTCGCATTCGTTTACGGGTAACAGGTCTTGTCTTCACTGGATCCTCCGTTACATGGATACGGTTATCATTTGAAAATTTGTTTGTTGAATTCCTCTATTAGAACGGGATATCGTCGTTGGGGGCTGGGGGGCTTTCGGGTTCGTCCATGGGAGCGGGAGCGGAAGCCTGCTGGGCCGCGGCGCCGCCGCCGGCGGAGCCAAAGGTGATGGGTTCG
>CAZOTP010000024.1:0-19173 GCA_964582655.1 uncultured Pirellulales bacterium
AAATCCAACGGGCTGAAGCGCATGGAGAAACAGATGACAGACCGATTCCAGGGCGCATTTTTTGCGCCCTTTTTTATGGGGATTGGCGGCGGCGGAAGATTTCGAGGGCGGCGGGGAAGGGTTCGAGGGCGCGGTTCAGGATGCCGAGGGTGTGGGCGATGGCGAGGCCATAATTGGCGATGGGCACGCCTGCTTGTTTGCAATAGAGGATGCGGCTGAGGATTTCGCGGCGATTGGTCATGCAGCCGCCGCACTGGATGACGAGCTTATATCGGTAGAGATCCTCGGAAAAATCATGGCCCTGGACGTGGGTGAAGTTCAGGTCGCCGCCTACGTACTGGCGGAGCCATCGGGGGATTTTAACGCGGCCGATATCTTCGCAGACGGGCTGATGGGTGCAGGATTCGCAGATGAGGATGGAATCGCCGGGGTGGAGACGGTCGATAGCGGCGACGCCCCGGACATACTCCTCGAGATCGCCCTTGTACCCGGCGAAGAGGATGGAGAAGGAGGTCATGCGGACGGCGGGCGGGGTGTCGGCGGCGACTTTGAGGAATGCCTGGCTGTCGGTGACGACCAGAGCGGGCGGGCGTTTGAGCCGTTCGAGGGCGTCGCGCAGCTCGCGTTCCTTGACGACCATGCAGTAGGCGTCGTTATCGAGGGTGTCGCGAATCGACTGGCCCGGCGGGAGGAGGTGGCGGCCTTTGGGGGCGTCCAGATCGATCGGAACGACGAAGACGACCAGCTCGCCGGGGGGAACCAGATCGCCCAGGATCGTGGGGGCGTTGAGAAATTCATCGGGGACGGATTTGACGAGGGCCTGACGGAGGGAATCCATGCCCTGCTCTCCGGCGGCGGAGGTTTCCACGACGGGGATTTTTTCATCGCGGAGCGTTTGGAGGACCGATTCGCCGGGGCGGGCCTGATCGATCTTGTTGAACACCGCGATTACGGGCACTTTTCGCTGCCGGAATTCGCGGCAGATCGCCTGTTCGTATTCCCGCCAAAGTCCCCCATCGGTGACGAGGATGCAGACATCGGTGCGGTCGAAGATTTTCCGGGTTTTCTCCATCCGCATCTGCCCCAGGACGCCGACATCGTCCACTCCGGCGGTATCGATGAAGAGGACGGGGCCGACGGGCTGAAGTTCCATCGGTTTTTCGACGGGGTCGGTGGTGGTGCCGGCGATTTCGGAGACGATGGAAACGGGCTGGCGGGTCAGGGCATTGAGGAGGGAACTTTTGCCAACGTTGCGGCGGCCGAAAATTCCGATATGGAGGCGCATTCCCTTGGGAGCGGCTTTCATGGGGCCTCCTTTTTCGGGGGGAAACCCAGGCGGGTGACGCGACCGGGCTGAATGTATTGATTCAGGGATTCTTCGGAGAGGAGGTTCTGTTCGAGAACCACCTGTCGAATGGTTTTCCGCTGCGCGGCGGCGGTCTGGGCGATGAGCTGGGCTTTTTCGTAGCCAAGCTCTTCGGCGAGGGCGGTGAGGACGGCGGTTCCGGATTCGACGTGCTGCCGGCAGCGGTCGGGATTCGCTTCCATCCCTTCCACACAGTTCCGCCGAAATATCTCACATGCATTGGCGAGCAGGTCGATGGAGTGCAGGAGGGCATCGGCGATGAGGGGCAGGAAGGGATTGAGTTCGAGGTGTCCCATGGAGACGGCGTGGGCGATGCCCGAATCGCAGCCCATGGCCATCATCGCGGCCTGCGAGACGGCTTCGGGGATGACGGGATTGACTTTGCCGGGCATGATGGAGGAGCCGGCCTGCCGGGGCGGGATTTGGATTTCGGCGATGCCGGCCTGGGGGCCGGAGGATAAAAAGCGGATGTCGCCGGCGATTTTGAGGAGATTGGAGGCGCAGGCTTTGAGGATGCCGCTGACCTCGACGAACATATCGTTGTTCTGGGTGGCGTCGATGAGATTTTCGGCGCGGGAGAGGCCCAGGCCGGTGATGGAGCGGAGTTCCTCGACGACGCGGAAGATATAGTCGCGCGGGGCGAGGATTCCGGTGCCGATCGCCGTGCCGCCCAGGTTGACGACGCGGAGCCGCTCTTCGCATTTGAAGATTCGCCACCGGTCGCGGGCAAAGGCTTCGGCGTAGGCGGACATTTCGCGGCCGAGGGTGGTCAGGACGGCATCCTGCATCTGGGTGCGTGCGACCTTGACGACATCGGCGAGGCGATGTTCCTGCGACTGAAAGGCCTGGACGAGGAGGCTGAGCTGTTCCTGCAGGGGCCGCAGCCGCTGAATGGCGGCGACTTTCAACGCGGTGGGATAGGTGTCGTTGGTGGATTGGTGGAGGTTGACATGCTCGAGGGGGTGGATGACATTGTACTGGCCGGGTTTTCGGCCAAGGAGGAGCAGCGCGCGGTTGGCGAGGACTTCGTTGACGTTCATATTCGTGCTGGTGCCGGCACCGCCCTGCAGGGCATCGGCGAGGATGTGTTCGGCGAGGGTGCCTTCTATCATTTCGTGACAGGCCTGCTCCAGAGGGGCGGCGATTTCGGCGGAGAGAAAGCCCAGCGAGGCGTTCGTGCGGATACAGGCGAGTTTCACCGCGCCATAGGCGGATATGAGCGCCGGATGAACGGGTCGTCGGGAGAGGGGGAAATTTTCCATGGCGCGGAGGGTGTAAATGCCATAGAGCGCAGCAGCGGGCAGTTGTTTTTCGCCCAGCAAATCGCGTTCGATCCGGAATTCCGCCATGGGTCCATTCTCCGGGCAAACCGGTTAAAAGTAAAGATCCCGCTGATCGGAGGCGTGAATGGTTTCGAGCCTCTCGAGGAGCTGCTGCTTCATGGGAGATTCCTCGATTTTTTGCAGTTCCCGCTGGATCTGTTTCTCGCCGGCGCGGCGGGTTTCCTCCGAGGCGTAGTCTTCGAGGTATTCCATGAGGGTGGTCAGTGCGTTGGGGGTGCAGTATCGCTTGATGAAGCCGGGGATGGCGAATTCCATGAAATGTTCTCCGGTGCGTCCGAGGCGATAGCAGGCGGTGCAGAAGCTGGGGACATAGCCGTCTTCGAGGAGTTCGCGCATAACGACATCGAGGGGGCGGATGTCGCCCAACTGGAACTGCTCCTGTTCCATGACCTGGGAGTCGCCTTTCAGGGTGTATCCGCCGATTTCGACGCGGCTTCCGGCGTCGATCTGGGAGACGCCAAAGCCCATCAGCTCGCGTCGGATGGCGGGATTTTCGCGGGCGGTGAGAATCAGGCCGGTATAGGGGACGGCCAGGCGGAGGATGGCGACGAGGCGTTTGAAATCGGCATCGGGGACCTTCCAGGCGTTGTCCAGGGAGACGCCGCTGGCGGGCTGAATGCGGGGGAAGCTGATGGTATGGGGGCCGACGCCGTAGCGTTTCTGGAGGTAGAGGGCATGGGAAACCAGGCCCAGGACTTCGAAACGCCAATCGTAGAGGCCGAAGAGGGCGCCAATGCCGACGTCGTCGCAGCCGGCTTCCATGGCGCGGCTGAGTCCGTCGAGGCGGTAGGCGTAATTCGCCTTTCGGGTGTTTCCTGGGTGGAGGTTTCCATAGGTTTCGTGATGATAGGTTTCCTGGAAGATCTGCCAGGTGCCGATGCCGGCCTGTTTGACGATTTTGTAATCGTCGGTATCCATGGGGGCGGCGTTGATGTTGACGCGTCGGATTTCGCCATGGCCGACTTTGACGCCGTAGACGAGCCGGACGCAGCGGGCGATGTATTCAGCGCTGTACTCGGGATGTTCGCCGAAGACGAGGATGAGGCGTTTGTGACCGGCGTTTTCGAGGGCTTCGACCTGCTGTCGGATTTCGTCCTCGGTGAGGGTGCGTCGGACAGCCTGGGGGTTGGAGCGACGAAACGCGCAGTAGAGACAGTCGTTGACGCAGGCGCTGCCGATGTAGAGCGGGGCGAAGAGGACGATTCGGTTGCCATAGACCCGTTTTTTCAGATCGCGGGCAGCCTGGAAGATTTCTTCGATCAATTCGGGCTGGTCGGCGCGGAGGAGCGTGGCGGTTTCCTCGACGGACAAGGCTTCCTTGGAAAGGCTTTTGGCGATAATTTCGCGGACGCGGACGGGATCTGATAGCGGATGGGCCAAAAGATCGGTTAACACGCCATCGTCAATAAAATCTTCGCTGCCTCGGCTGAGCGTCATCTGGGCATTCATGTTTTATCACTTCCGTTTCTGTTCATCTCGTTTTGCCTGCGGCGGAACCGCGGGGAATCTCCGCGGCCCGTGCCGGGGAATCGCCCTATAGAGTATAGGCACGCTTTCAGTTGGAGGTGGAAATTTTCGGGAGATTCCTGGAGGCATGCTTTGGCGGGGTAAATTTCGTATAATGTTCGGTATTGCAGCGGGGTTAAATTGGGCATGACGACGTTTGCGCCGCGCTGGAGTCCGAGCTGGCGGCCCCGGGACTGATTGAGGGTCGCCAGGGCGGTGGTGCTGGGGATATTGGCCTGGGGGCAGACCAGGCGGGTGAGGGCGACGACTTTGCAGGTCATGGTTTCGGAATTGGGGACCTGATCGGGGGCGGATTCGCCGGCGGGCGGCCTTCGGCCCAGCGGGGTATGAGGATGGGGCAGATACGGCCCCACGCCAATCATTTCCAAATCCAGTTCCCGGAATAATTCGATGTCGCGGGCCAGGTCGGCGAAGTTCTGGCCGGGAATGCCGACCATCACGCCGCTGCCGACTTCGTAGCCGAGGGAGCGAATGGCTTCGAGCAGTTCGAAGCGGTCGGCGGTTTGTCCGGGCAGAGGGGGATGGATTTCGCGATACAATTCGGTGTTGGAGGTTTCGAAGCGGAGGAGATAGCGGTCCGCGCCGGCGTTTCGCCAGAGAGCGATTTCGTCGAGCCGCCGTTCGCCCAGGCTGAGGGTGACGGCCAGCGGGGTCTGGCGTTTGATTTCCCGAATGACTTCGGCGAGCCATTCGGCGGCAATGCCGTAATCCTCGCCGGCCTGCATGACAAGGGTGCCATAGCCGAATTCGACGGCTTTCCGGGCGCAGGAGAGGATTTCGGGGGAGGTCAATCGATAGCGTGTGATGGACGTATTTTCGGCGTTGATTCCGCAGTAGGCGCAGCGGCGTGCGCAATGGTTGGAAATTTCGGCCAGTCCGCGGAGCTGGACGTCATCGCCGACATTCCGCCGCCGCACGTCGTCGGCGTTGCGCCAGAGCGATTCGAGCCGGTGCTGATCCTCCTCCCGCAGCCACTGTTCGACCTCATCCCGGTTCATTGGCCCGATGGTCCTTCCGCAGCGTGACGGTAAACGTGCTGCCCACGTCCGGCTCGCTCTGGACGGTGATATCGCCGCCATAGAGGAACGAGAGTTTTTTAAGAATCGACAGTCCCAGTCCGCTGCCCAGGATTTTGCGGGTTTTTTCGTTTTTGATGCGGACGAAATCGCTGAAGAGCTTGGCGCACTCTTCCGGGGTCATTCCGATGCCGGTATCGGAGACGTCGATGCGGACGAATTCGGGGGTCTGGGACATTCGAACCTCCACTTTTCCGCCGGGCCGGTTGTACTTGACGGCGTTGGAAATCAAGTTGTTGAAGATGATTTCGATTTCCCCTTCGTCGGCGGTCATCGTCAGGGGGGTCTGCGGGGCGAGGGAAATCGCAATCTGCTGTTCGTTCGCGGCGCCGGATATCGTTTCGATGGATTTTCTGGCGATTTCGACGAGATCGACCGGCTTGAGATCGCGGACTCTCCGTCCCGATTCGATGCGGGTGAGGTCGAGGATATCCTGAATGAGTTTTCGCATGCCCTGAATGCGGAGGATGGCCCGTTCGAGCATAAAGTCGTAATTTTTGGGATCGTCGCCGGCGGTGCGGTTTTTGAGGATATCGAGATAGCCTTCGACGGCGCCGAGGGGGGCTTTGAGTTCGTGGGCGAGAACAGAGATGAACTGGAAGCGGACCTGTTTTTTCTCCTGGGCGAGGCGTTTGGCTTCGCGGATGGTGGCCAGATGGGCGGCGGCCTTGCTGACGGTTCCCTTGAGTTCTTTAGGGGTGAAGGGTTTGGCGAGGAAGTCGTACGCGCCGCGTTTGATGGCGGTGACAGCGGTCTCCAGGGAGGCATGCGCGGTAATCATGACGGTGTGCATATCCTTCTGGGGATCGATTTTCTCGAGGACATCCAGACCGCTCATGCCGGGGAGCTGGTGATCGAGCAGGAGGATATCCGGAGAATGGTTCTGTATTTTTTGCAGCCCTTCTTCGCCGGATTCGGCGGACTCCACGGTTAACTGCACTTCGGCCTGGACTTCCGGCAGGACAATCCGCATCCCCTGCAGGGCGCGTTCCACCCCTTTCCGCATCCCCAGTTCATCATCGACAATCAACACCCACAGGGTTTCCATAGAGGCCATCCTTTCCAGCGGCAGTTATCCGGCCGCGCCTTTCCGGGGCAGCGTCACGATGAAGGCGGTTCCGGTCGGACCCCGGGCGGGATCCGCATTGGATTTCACGCGGATGTCGCCGCAGTGCATTTTAACGATGCCGTAGGTGACCGACAAGCCCAGACCGGTTCCCTCGCCCGGATTTTTGGTGGAGAAGAACGGCTGAAACAGCCGGGAGAGATTCTGTTCTGGGATTCCCACGCCGGTATCTTCGACGGTGATGCGGACTTTGGAATCCTCCTGGGAGGCATGGAGGGTAAGCCGTCCGCCCCGGGGCATGGCGGCGACGGCGTTGTTGACCAGATTGGTGATGACCTGGGTAATCTGGTCGGGATCGATTTCGGCGACGGGGTCTTCCATCTGAAAGTTCGTTTGGACCTCGATTCCGTCGGGGACCTTGGTAATTTTGATAATTTTATTCAGCAACTCGCAGATGTTGACGGGCTGATGGATTACTTTATTCTGGCGAGCGAAGTGGAGAAGCCCGGCGACGATTTTTTTGCATCGGTCGGCCTGTTCGGCGATCATTTTCAGGTCTTCGGCCAATTCGGGATGCTGTTCGCACTGTTCGAGCAGGAGGTGGGAATACATCAGGACGACGCCGAGCGGATTGTTGACCTCGTGGGCGATGCCGGCGGCAAGCTGCCCCATGCTGGCGAGCTTTTCGGACTGCATGAGGGCTTCCTGGGTGCTGGCGAGCTTTCCGATGGTCTGGCGGAGCTGCTCGATGGTGTTGGGCAGGCACATTTCGCTTTCGGCGAGTCCCTTGAAAATGGCGATGGCGTGTTCACGGCAGGTATCGTAGCCACAGGCGCCGCAGTTGAGTTCATCTTCGGGCTTGAGCTTGCCCATGCGGTTCATGATGTGATTGATTTCTTCCTCGAAGGGTACGCCGATGCGCTGATCGTTGGCGGTGAATCCGCGGTCCAGATTCAGATCGTCATAGGCATGGAGTTCCTGGTTGAGCCGGTCGGGATCAAAGTGTTTGAGCCTCTGGCGGATATAGCGGCTCACATGGGAGCGGCGCCGAAACATGGGGTCCTGGGTGGACATTCCCGCGCCCATGATGCAGCCGTTGCAGGCGAGGACTTCGAGGAGTTCGGCTTCAAGGGAGCCGGATTCGAATTCCTTGATGGCCTCGACAAAATTGGTTCGGCCGTCCGTGGCGACAATCTCCCCGGTCATGAGGTTTTCGGAGATGTTGGCGGCCTGGAGCAGACCGCGGCTGATGGGAAAGAGGGCACCGAGGCCGGCGCGGGGCGGATCGAAATCGGAAGGCGGCGCGCCGGAGGGGAGGATATTAGCGTGCTGAAACATTTCCCGTAGTTCGAAGAACGTAATGGCGGCCTGCACTTCGCCGGGCAGATGGAGGCTCATGGATTCGTACTTTTTGGCAATGCAGGGACCGATGAAGACGATGTTTATGTCGCTGCCGTGGAGGCGGTGGAGGACCCGGGCCATCGCAACCATGGGCGAAACAATGGGCGAGAGGCAAGGGAGCAGGTGCGGATGGTATTTTTCGACAAAGGAAATCACGGCCGGGCAGGTGGTGGAAATATAGCGTTTCTTTTCCCGATTGTTCGAAAGCAATTCTCGGTATCGTCTGGCGACCAGATCGGCGCCGAAGGCGACTTCGGTGACCCAGGCAAAGCCCAGCGCACGGATCATACCGACGAGGATTCGGTAGTCCATTTCGGAAAACTCAGCGGGGAACGACGGGGCCAGACAGGCGGCGACTTTTTGCGGGCCGGCAAGCAGCTCCCGGACGCGATCGGTAGTGCGAACGACCTGCTTGGCACGCTGGCTGCAGACCCGGACGCAATTTCCACAACTGATGCATCGGTCGGTGAGGACGTCGGCCTGGCCGTCGGCGATTCGAATCGCCTTGGCGGGGCATTCCCGCACACAGGTATAGCATACCCGACACCGTTCCCGGATGGTGTGGATAAAAGACGTATGCGAATTATGTATCATTCCATCACCGCCGCTTCCCGCCGCCGGCGGCGAAGGACAATCTCCGCCGCGGGCAATCTCCGCCGCCCGTTTGTTCGCAAGCCGGGAGAGCGTACCGCCTTCGCCTGCGTCAGCCGTGGTTGGTCTGCGAACAGGCGATCTTTCCGGCCTGCGTCAGGAGCTTGCGCACTTCCGCGGTCAACTGATCGGATCGGACGGGTTTATCCAGCACCCGGCTGACTTTCATCCAGGCGAGGGCTTCCCGAGAGGTCGGATCGAACGACAACCCTGTTGTCGCGGCGACGGCCGTCAGCAGGATGACCGGGGTCTGGGGGTACAATTCCGCGATCCGCTGGGCGAGGATAAAGCCGGTATCCATGGTTTCCATCATGAGATCCAGAATCGCCAGATCCGGTTTTTTTCCCAGCAGGAGTTCTTCGGCCTCATCGCGGCTGCCGGCGGAGAGCACCTCGTAGCCGGCATTTTTCAGCACGAGTGCCTCCTGTTCCAAAATGTCCGGATCGTCGTCCACTACCAGGATTCTATGTTTCTCGTTCATGCGTGCTCCTAATTCCAAACTGTCGTTCGCCGATTCGATTTTTCCAGCGGCGCCGCCGGGGCGGAACCCCGCCGGGAATCGGCGTTTTTTATTTTTGTTTCACTCTGACACATCCATTCGGACCGTCTGCCGGAATACGGCTATTCCTTACGGCCGGCCGCGGCCAGGGATTCCTCGGTCCGGGGATGATAATGCGTGTGCAGGAGATGATGGCTCTTTTCCCCGAGGGGGGCCACGAGATACTCCTTGTACAGCCGCTGCACGGATTCATTGCCGTGGGAGGTGCGGAGTTTCTCGTCGCGGTCGATTTTGTACAGCGCCTGCATCCGGGCCTTGACGGCTTCCTGGTCGGCGCCGATCGGCTGTCCTCCGCCTGCAATGCATCCTCCGGGACAGGTCATCACTTCCAGGAACTGGATATCGGAGCGTCCCGCGCGGAATTCTTCGAGCATCCGGCGGGCATTGCCCAGACCGCTGACGACGGCGGCGCCGACGTTCAGTCCGTTGATATCGACGTGGAGTTCCTTGCATCCTTTCAAGCCTCGCAGGGGCTGAATTTTCAGATCGGTCAGTTCCGAACCGGTGAGTATGAAATAGACTGTTCGGACGGCCGCTTCCATGACGCCTCCGGTGGCGCCGAAAATTTTGCCGGCGGTGGACCGTTCGCCGAAGGGGGTGTCGGCCCCTTCCGGCGTCATCGAGAGGAGATCGATTCCGAACCGCCGAAGCAGCTGCCCGGCTTCGCGGGTAGTCAGGACATAATCGACATCGGGGATTTCCCGCTGGGTCAATTCCGGCCTACCGCACTCGAATTTTTTGGCGGTGCAGGGCATGATCGAGACGCTCACGATCTTCGCGGGGTCGAGTTTTTCGCGCTGGGCGAAGAAGCTCTTGATGAGGGCGCCCATCATCTGCTGGGGGCTCTTGCAGGTGGAGACATTGGGGATGAAGTCGGGGAATTCCTGTTCGACGAATTTGATCCAGCCGGGGGAGCAACTGGTGAGCATGGGCAGTTTTCCGCCGTTTTGAATGCGGTGGATCAGTTCGCTGCCTTCTTCCATGATGGTCAGGTCGGCGGTAAAGGAGGTGTCGAACACCCGTTTGAAGCCGATTCGCCGCAGGGCGGCGACCATCATGCCATCGACATCCTGTCCGGGCTTGACGCCGAATTCTTCAGCGAGGGAGACCGAGACGGCCGGGGCATGCTGGACGACGACGTACATTTCCGGATCGGCCAGCGCCGCGATGACCGCATCCAGGTGGGACCGCTCGCTCAGGGCGCCGGTGGGACACACCACGATGCACTGCCCGCAGTTGATGCAGGTGGAGACATTCAGTCCTTTGTCGAACGGCGTACCGACATAGGCCTTGCTGCCCCGGGCGACAAAATCAATCGCGGAAACACCCTGGACTTCTTCGCAGACCCGCACGCATCGGCCGCAGAGAATGCACTTTTCGGGATCGCGAATGATGGAGGGACTGGAGACGTCCATCTCTTTCCGCTGGTGAGCCGTCCGGAAGGAACGATGGCGAACTCCCATATCCTGGGCCAGAGCCTGCAAATCGCACTTTCCGCTGCGGACGCAGTAGAGGCAATCATCGGGATGGTTGGATATGAGCAGTTCCACGATGGTCCGCCGCGCTTCGAGGACGCGCGGATTGCGGGTCTGAATTTTCATGCCCGCCGCGACCGGATAGGAACAGCTCGGCACCAGATTGGGCATACCCTGGACTTCCACGACGCAGATGCGGCAGGCGCCGGTGGGCGTCAGATCGGGCATATGGCAGAGCGTCGGCACCTTGATATTCGCCCGCTGGAGGGCCGATAAAATCGTTTCCCCTTCGTGGGCTTCAATCATTCTCCCGTCAACTTCTAAACTAATCATCCTTCACCTCGTAACGTAGGGATTGTTTTTTGTTCATCATGCTACACGCTGCCCCAAGGGCGGACTTACTCCTCCTGGGTGAACGCCAAGTCGCACCGCAGGCACCTTCGGGCTTCCCGCTGCGCATCCGCCTCACACAGGCACATTTCTTCCTCGTTGAAATCGTGTTTCCGCTGCTGCGCCGGCCGCCGGGGGACTTCCACCCGCTGGGCCTCTTCGGCGTCGCCGCTTTCGGCGGACTCGACCGGTTCGACATAGACGCTCGGGAGGGTTACATGAGGGAGGATCTTGAGGAGTTTTCCGCTGAGGTAGCGGTCCACCATGACGGCGGCATTCTTGCCCGCGGCGATGGCCCGAATCACGCTGCTGGGACCGGTGGCCACGTCGCCGCCGCCGAAGACGCCGGGCTTGTCGGTGCCATGGCTTTCGGCCCGCACGGCCAGCGTTCCGTCGCGGGTTACGGCGACTCCGCCGAGCATGTCGGTTTCGACGCCTTCGCTGATGGCGACGAGGAGGGTGTCCACAGGGGCGTCAAATTCCGAACCGGGGATCGGCACGGGTTTCTGGCGACCGGAACTGTCCCGTTCGCCAAGCTGGTTGCGAATGAAGCGGACGGAGGCGAGTTTTCCGCCGGCGGTCTGAAGGGAAACGGGAGCGACCAGCTCCTCGAGTTTGATTCCCTCTTCCAGCGCCGCGTGAACTTCTTCGGCGTAGGCGGGCATTTCGGCCTGCGTTCGACGATAGAAAATGGTTACATCTTTAACGCCCGGCTGGCGGAGGGCGACGCGGGCGGCGTCAATGGCGGAATTGCCGCCTCCGACCACGCCGACCCGGCCTTTGGCCAGGACTTTGCCTTCCAGGTTGAAGGCTTTGAGGAACTTCAGGGCCGGGATGATTCCTTCGGTTTCTTCGCCCGGGAGCCCCAGCGTGCGGCTCTGGTGAGCGCCGATGGAGACATAGACGGCGGAATAGCCGTCCTTCAGGAGACTGTCGATCGTAAAATCGCGTCCCAGGGCCTTGTTGCATTTCAACTCGATATTCTGGTTCATCAGCGCATCAATTTCCTGCTGGAGCACCTCGCGTGGGAGCCGATAGGAGGGGATGGCGCTGACGAGCATTCCGCCGGCTTTGGATTCGCGTTCGAAGAGGGTAACGCGGCGGCCCTTGAGGGAAAGATAATGCGCCGCGGTGAGTCCGGCCGGTCCCGCGCCGATCACGGCAACCCGGGGAGCGTTGGCGTCGGCGGGCTTGCATTCCGGCGGGAGCGGTTTGACGTTTTCAACCACGAATCGCTTGAGCATTCGCACGGCGACGGGCTGGCCTCCGGTGACTCCGGCGCGACAGCTCTGTTCGCAGGGATGGTCGCACACGCGTGCACAGACCGAGGGGAAGGGATTGGCCTTGCGAATGACCTGATAAGCCTGCTCGTATTCACCCCGGGCGATGTGGGCGACATAACGCCAGACTTCGGTTCCCACGGGGCAACTGTTCTGGCAGGCGACTCCGACGAGTTCGTGGCAGACGCCGGCGGGGCACTTGCGGTCATAGAGGTGGGCTTCGTATTCGTGACGGAACCATTTCAGGGTGCTGAGCACGGGATTGGGGGCCGTCTGTCCGAGGCCGCAGAGGCTGGTGGATTTGATCATTTCGCCCAGGCTTTGGAGCCGCATGATTCCCTGGAAGCGGAAGAGGGCTTCGGTATCGTCGTTGCGGAGACTGGGTTTGGTGATCGCATCAAGGATTTCCAGCATGCGCCGGGTGCCTTCGCGGCAGGGGATGCACTTTCCGCAGCTTTCATTCTGGATGAACTCCATGAAGAACCTGGCGAAGTCCACCATGCAGGTGGATTCATCCACGACGACCAGCCCGCCGGAGCCCATGATGGCGCCGAAGTTTTTCAAGGCTTCGTAATCGGTGGGGATATCGAGATGGGCTTCGGGGATGCATCCGCCGGACGGTCCGCCGATCTGGACGGCTTTGCAGGCTTTCTGGTTGGGGATGCCGCCTCCGATGCTGAAGACGATCTGCCGGAGGGTGGTTCCCATGGGGATTTCGACCAGTCCGGTGCGGCGCACCATGCCGGAGAGGGCGAAGACTTTGGTGCCTTTGCTGCCGGCGGTGCCCATTGCGGCGTACCAGGCGCTGCCCTGGGCGAGAATCAGCGGCAGGTTGGCGAGGGTCTCGACGTTGTTGATAACGGTGGGTTTTCCGAAGAGGCCCTGCACGGCGGGGAACGGCGGGCGGGTCCGGGGCATGCCGCGTTTGCCTTCGATGCTGTGAATCAGCGCGGTTTCCTCGCCGCAGACAAAGGCGCCGGCGCCCATTTTGATGATGATGTCGAGGTTGAATCCGCTGTTTAAGATATTGCTTCCCAGCAGGCCGTTCTGCCTGGCCTGCTCGATGGCTTTTTTGAGCCGTTTGATGGCCAGGGGATATTCGGCGCGGATATAAATATAGGCCTTGCTCGCGCCGATGGCATACGCCCCGATGATGATTCCTTCGATCAGGCGGTGCGGGTCGCTTTCGCCGACGGCGCGATCCATAAACGCGCCGGGGTCGCCTTCATCGGCGTTGCAGATGAGGTATTTCTGGTCGGCGGGGGTATTGCGCGCGAACATCCATTTTTTTCCGGTGGGGAATCCGCCGCCGCCCCGACCCCGCAGTCCGCTGGCCTCGACCAGTTTGCAGACCTCCTCCGGGAGCATCTTCGTCAGCATTTTCACGGCGGCCGAGTAGCCTCCCCAGGCGATATACTCCTCCAGGCTGATCGGATCGATGATTCCGCTCAGCGCCAGCACGACGCGTCTTTGCGGCTCCAGAAACGGATGCTCATCGAGATACTTTACCTCGGCCCAGGGGTTCAAGCCTTCCGTCCGGAACTGGCCCAACACTCTTTCTTTGGGCAGGGGGGAATTCTGAAATACGGCGTTGAGGACGTCGTTGACCCGGTCGGTCGTCACGCCGCCGAAACTCAGGCGGGCGCGGCCGGGGAGCTGCACATCCAGGATCGGCTCTTCCGAGCACAATCCCACGCAGCCCACTTCGACGACCTCGGCCTGGATTTTTTTCTCGCCCAGATAATCACGGACGGATTGCAGGGTTTTTCCGGCACCGGCGCCCAGTCCGCAGGTTCCCGTTCCGACGAAGATCACGGGTCGCGTGACATTGTCCCGGCGCAGCGCCGCGAGCCGATCGGGCAGCGAATCTTTCGCGTCGATCAACTGCAGGACTTCAGGGGTGTATTGACACGAGGACTGCCAGCACTTTCCGAGATTGGTTTTGACGGATTCGATATTATGCATTGGTTGTGCCCTTCTCTCGACATTCCTGGAGGATTTTGGATACTTTTTTCGGGGTCATTTTGGCGTAAAACTCGCCATTGATGTTCATGACGGGGCTCAGCCCGCAAGCGCCCATGCAGGCGACCACTTCCAGGCTGAAGAGACCGTCGCGGGTGGTCTGTCCGGGCTTGACGCCGAGGTGCTTCACGACCGATTCAAGGACGGTGGCAGAGCCTTTGACATGACAGGCGGTTCCGCGGCAGACCTGGATGTGAAATTTTCCGACGGGCTGAAATCGGAACTGGTTGTAAAAAGTCGCCACGCCGTAAATTTTACTGGCGGGCAGATCGAGGTGTTTGCTGATCTGGGCGACGACCTCGCGGGAGAGATATCCGACGCTCTCCTGCACATCCTGCAGAAGCGGGATCAGACTGTCCCGCTTCGCATTGGGATACTTTTTCAAAATGGGTTCCAGATTGATGGTATTCACGTCAGTACTTCCTTTGATGGGGTTAGGGTTCGACCGGGCGGGGTTCCGTCTCCGTCGGGATTCCAATACTGATTTAGAACATGTTTCATACGCCGAATCACCGTTTGGCTAATTGCTGGGCAAAATAGGCGGCGATCTCCATGGAACGGGCCATATCGATATTTTCCACATAGACATCCACGGGCAGTCGAAGGGTGACGGGGGCGAAATTCACGATACCCCGCACGCCGCCTCGAACGAGGGTGTCGGCGACGGCCTGGGCCTCGGAGGCCGGGACGGTAATCACGCCGACGCGGATCGCCTTTTCACGGAGGACCTGCTCCATCTGCTCGAGGGGATAACAGCGGCAATTCTGAATAATGCGGTTGGTTTTGGAGGGGTCCACATCGAAGCCGGCGACGATTTGCAGCGAGGGCCTTCGCGGCAGGACATACGCCAGGATAGCCCGTCCCAGGTTTCCCACCCCCACCAGGCATCCGAAATCGCCCTGGGGGTCCTCCAAGAAATGGGAAATGCTTTTCTGAAGCTCAATGACGTTATAACCCATGTTCGGCCGTCCGAGATAGCCTACGGCCATGATATCCCTTCGGAGCTGTGCGGCGGTGACGCCGGCGAGTTTGGCCAGATCATGCGAATAAATATTTTTAAGCCCGAGCCTCTCCTGCTCCTGCAGGAGTCTTCGGTACAAGCTCAAACGACCTATAGCTTTTTCGGATTTCACGGAAAACACCTATGTGGCGGCGTAATCTGTTACATTCGTAACGCTGTTACATATTTCACAATCATCATATACTATATATCGACGAATGTAAATGAAAAATGAGGGAATTTTTTCAGGTTTTCACAAATTCCATATCTTATTATTTAGCAGATACTTATGAGTTTTCATCGAGACCATGGTCCCCGTTTTTAAAAAATCAAGGGGATAATCCGGGTATTTCTGAAAAAAGTTGCCCAAGAATAGTGCGGATCCATCTGTTGGCCCTGCCATCCCACCCCACTCCGTTGTGGGAAATATTTCTGTTGCTTTCCGAACGGATTGAATTACAATGCGGTGCCTTACGCTCCGGAACGGACGTAACGGAGGCATGACAAGCGTTGTCATGCCAAGATAAGAACAACTTCTATTCTGGCGGTCCCCGTTGTTCGGATCCGCTGGGGAAGGAACAGTCATGATAACCAAAGAACATCGTCAGAAAGTGATTCTCGAAAACGCCACCCATCCAGGCGATACCGGGTCCCCAGAAGTGCAGGTCGCACTGCTGACGGAACGGATCCAGTACATGACGGATCACTTGAAAATGCACAAAAAAGATTTTGCCTCCCGCCGGGGTCTTTTAATGATGGTCAGCAAGCGAACCCGTCTGCTGAAATACCTCTCGAATACCGATCATCAGCGGTATAACAATCTGATTAAAAAGCTGGGTTTACGAAAATAAGTCGCCACGATTGTTCCATCAGGGGGATTGTATCGTTTGGAGACACTCTCCAAGTTCGGCGGTCTTTGTATTGGACCTTGCCGGAGCGATTGGGGCCGATCCTGCTTTGGCGGCGGGTTCTTGTTTTCGCGAATTTCCCTCTTGTGCGGCAATATCTGATAGCATTCGCGCGGCAGAGGGGGTATAATTCGAGTTTCAAACCAGAATAGCAATCCTAAGTAATGTTATAGCAAAGAGTAACAGACAGAAGACATGTCGGACGGAAAGATGAAGGTTTTTGTATGGTGAAAGTCGGAAAAGTTGAGCGAACGATTGCAGGCAGAGTATTGAGCATTGAAACGGGAAAACTGGCCAAACAGGCGGCCGGAGCGGTGATGGTCCGCTACGGGGATACGGTGGTGCTGTGCACGGCGGTATCGGCCAAACCGCGGGAAGGCATCGATTTCTTTCCGCTGACGGTGGATTACCGGGAACGAACCTCTGCGGCGGGAAAATTTCCCGGTGGGTTCATGAAGCGGGAAGGGCGCCCCACGAACAAAGAAATTCTGACGATGCGGATGATTGACCGTCCGCTGCGTCCTCTCTTTCCCAAAGGATTTTTGAACGAAGTGCAGATTCAGAACATCGTTCTTTCGGCGGACAAGGAAAACGATCCGGATATTCTGGCGATGATCGGTTCATCGGCGGCTCTGAGTCTTTCGGATATTCCGTTTGACGGTCCGCTGGGTGCGGTTCGCATCGGTCGGGTCAATGACCAGTTTGTGATCAATCCGACGCATACGGAGATGGAAACCTCGACGCTGGAGCTGGTGCTGGGCGGTCACGCGGACGCGGTGAACATGATCGAGGTCTCCGCGAAAGAGCTGCCGGAAGAGGTGATTGCCGACGCGATTGAATTCGGCCACAAGATCGTTGTCGAGGTCTGCCAGATGATCACCGAACTGACGGCTCAATGCGGCAAAGCGAAATATGAATTCACCCCGCCGGCCATCGAGGAACTGGTCCGGCTTCTGGAACAGAAATACGGCGAGGAGTACTGTCAAACCCGCGATATTGTAGGCAAAGAGGATCGCCAGAAGAAGATGGAGGACATTCTCGAACGGGCTCGTCAGGAATTTTCGCCTCCGGACGCGGACAATCCCCCCTTCGCTCCTGAAATCTTCAACATGGCCCTGGAAGAGTTCCAGAAGACCCTGGTTCGCCGGTGCATTCTGGCGGGCAAACGGTCCGGCGGCCGGGGATATGACGAGCTTCGGCCCATCAGCGGCGAAGTGGGATTCCTTCCCCGCACGCACGGTTCATCGCTCTTTACGCGAGGGGAAACCCAGGCGATGGTTTCGATAACGCTGGGGACCTCCTCCGATGCCCAGATTGTGGAAAGCCTCCGCGAAGAGTTCAATCAAAACTTCATGCTGCATTATTACTTCCCCCCCTTCTGCGTCGGGGAAGTACGACGAATCACCGGTCCAGGACGTCGGGAAATCGGGCACGGGGCGCTGGCGGAAAAAAGCCTTCAGAATGTCCTTCCGGACCCGGTGGATTTCCCCTATACCATCCGCATCATCAGCGACATTCTGGAATCGAACGGTTCCAGCTCGATGGCGTCGGTGTGCGGGGGTACGCTGGCGCTGATGGATGCGGGCGTTCCCATTCGCCGGCCTGTGGCCGGGATATCGATAGGAATGGTCTCCGACGGTGAGCGTTATGTTCTGTTGACCGACATTCTGGGCGAAGAGGACCACTACGGGGATATGGACTTCAAAGTGGCAGGGACGCAGGTCGGGATCACGGGCATTCAGCTTGATCTGAAAGCCCGGAGCATCCGCTTCGATCAGATTCGGGAAACGTTCCAGCGGGCGCGCGAGGCACGGATAAAGATTCTCAAGATCATGCTGTCGGTCATCGACAAGCCGCGGGAAGCGATATCCCAATATGCCCCCAAACTGGTCATTACCCAGGTTCCCACCGATATGATCGGGATGATCATCGGACCGGGCGGCCGGGAAATCAAGGCGCTGCAGGAAAGCACGGGGACCACGATCGAAATCGAAGACGACGGCTCCGTGTTCATCTCCTGCCTGGAAGGCGACGGACACCTGCGGGCCAAGGAAATCATCGAACTGATGACCAAACCGGTCGAAGTAGGCAAGATTTACGAGGCCAAGGTGGTTTCGATCAAGGATTTCGGCGTTTTCGCGGAACTGGCGCCCGGCAAGGAAGGGATGTGCCACGTCAGCGAGCTGGACACGGCGTATATCCAGTCCACCAGCAGTTTCTGCCGCGTGGGCGACGTGATGCCGTTCAAGGTGGTCTCGATCGACGAAACGGGGCGCATCAAGCTCTCGCGCAAGGAAGCCCTCAAGGAGCGGGATAAAGCCCAGAAGAATCCGAAGAAATAATCGAATTCAGGCATCGGTGTTGGAGCCGGCATGCAATCATGCCGAATCGACGATGTGGGCGACCGCACTTGCATTTGTCACGGGGGCATTGCTGGCCGGACTGATCGGCTGGCAAGTTATTCTCCGCCGTCTCCGGAAAGTCGCTGAGAATGAACGAGAACTGCTTCGCCGCACGCGGCGTGCGGAGCGGCTGGCGGAATTGGGGTCGCTGGCGGGTCATCTGGCGCATGAAATCCGAAATCCGTTGTCCACGATCAAGCTGAATTTGCAGCTTCTCTCGGAAGACATTGCCCGTCAAGCGAAGGTTTCGCCTGGATCGGGGGAGAATTCCTCCCATTCGCTTCAGGAACTCCATCAAGCTTATCAGAGGCAGCTTCGCAAAATTGCAACGGTAACCAGCGAAGCCGACCGTCTGGCAGAAACCCTCAATGACTTCCTTCGTTATGCCGGAAAAATGGAGATGCATCCCAGCCGAAATAATCTTCACGAAATTCTCGATGATCTGATTGACTTCTATCAGCCGCAGGCACAGGCAAAACACGTACAGATCCGCCAGGACCTCGAAAAAACACCTGCATTCTGCATGATTGATCCGGATCTGTTTAAGCAGGCCGTTCTTAACCTGTTCATTAATGCGACCCAGGCGATGGATTCCGGCGGGGAGCTGATGATCCGAACGCGTCTTACCCCCGAGACCATCCGCATTGAGATAATCGATACCGGCACGGGTATCCCCCCTGATCGCCAGCAGAAAATTTTTGACCCGT
>CAZOTP010000025.1:0-19133 GCA_964582655.1 uncultured Pirellulales bacterium
AAACAGCAAACTGGTCAAGGGGTTTTTCCCTATTTTTTCGTGTAATTATGAATTATTTTTAAAACCGCTTGTTTGCAGCCTTTATATGTGGTGTCGTGCGATTTTGGCTGCAAAATATGTGATCTATATCACTATATTTTCAGTGGAATTTTATTTTCCATGGAATTGGATCCTGTTTTTCCCATTCGGAGGGAAAAATTGAAAGGCAGGAAGCGAAAAAAGGAAGTCGGTTTACCGCTGGATGGCTTTGGGTTCGAGGGACAGGTCGGCAGTCTGGCCGGCCTGGAGTTTGTGGTAGGCCAGACCGGCAATCATGGCGGCGTTGTCGGTGCAGTATTTTTTCTGGGCGACGAGCAGTCGGAGCTTGCGTTTGAGGCATTTTTCCTGGAGCTGGTCGCGCAGGGCGGAATTGGCGGCGACGCCCCCGCCCAGAATCACCGTATGGGCGCGGTGGATTTTCGCAGCGCGAAGGGTTTTTTTCGTGAGCACATCCACGACCGACTGCTGAAAGGAGGCGGCAATATCGGCGATTTCCTGGCTGGACATCTGGGGAACACGGTCCTCGCCCAGCATATTCTGTCCGCGGCAGTGGTAGAGGACGGCGGTCTTCACGCCGCTGAAGGAGAAGTTCAGGGACTCTTTTTCCAGCATCGTACGGGGAAAATGGATCGCTTTCGGATTTCCCGTCCGGGCGGTTTTTTCGATGGAAGGGCCTCCGGGGTAGGGCAGATGCAGGATCATCGCGACCTTGTCGAACGCTTCCCCGGCGGCGTCGTCAATGGTCTGGCCGATCAGATCCAGTTCCAGAGGCGATCCGCAGCGGTACAGGCTGGTGTGTCCGCCCGAGACAATCAGCGCCACGGCGGGAAACGCCTCCACGGTTTCCTCCAGCAGCACCGATTGCAGATGGGCATGGACGTGATTCACGGCAATCAGCGGTTTTTGCCACATCCAGGCGAGCGTTTTTGCGGCCGTGACGGCGATAATCAGCGCGGGTGTCAGGCCGGGACAGTTGGCAACCGCCACGGCATCCACGGCGTCGGGGGTAAGACGGGCCTGGAGAAACGCTTCGTTTATGACGGGAATCAGGTTTTCCAGATGCGCCCGGGCGGCGATTTCGGGGACGACGCCGCCATATTTTTCGTGGAGTTTCGCCTGGGACGCGACCACGGAGGACAGCACTTCGCTGCCATTGGCAACCAGCGCGGCGGCAGTCTCATCGCAGGAGGATTCGAGCCCCAGGATGATGGTTTTCTTTTGTGTCATCGTTTTCGTATCCAGGCACAACTTTCAAAACCGGATCGCCGGAGAGGATACCCGAACCGGCAGAACTTGTCAAATTCACAGCTCTCCGGCGAAAGAGGGCTGTGGGGATTCCATGGGGAAAAAAGGTTTTCATCCGCGGAAACATGTGCTATAAAGAAGCCGGTTGTTCGGCTTATTCCGGCAGATGTTCATGGATCGGAGGGAATGATGATAAAAAGGTTTTGGATACCGGTATTTGCGATGATTTTATCGATAACTCCACACGGATACAGCGAAGGGGCGGCCGAGGCCCTGCGGGCTCTTCTGCATGAGGAATGGGAATATCGGCTTGAAAAAAATCCTCTGTTCGCCACTCATGCCGGGGATCATCGGTATGATGATCGGCTGGGAACGGTGTCGCTGGCGGAGCGGGAACAAGACATTCTTCGGCAGAAGGAGTTTTTAAATCGCCTGGAACACATCGACCGTGCCCAACTGAACGGGGAAGATCAAATCCATTATGATGTTTTTCAGCAGGAAAAACGGCTGGGTCTCGGCTGGTATGAACTGAAGGGGGATCTGATGCCGGTTACGCAGATGGGCGGTTTTTACTCTTCCTTTGCGCAACTGCCGGAACGATTGCGTTTTGATACCGTAAAGGATTATGAGAACTATATAAACCGACTGCGGGAATTTCAGGTTTATACTGCCGGGCACATCGAATTAATGCGGGAGGGCGTAAAGCAGGGGATGGTTCTGCCCCGGGCGGTGATGGACGGATTGGAAAAAGCCGTGCAGGCGTTGATGGATAAAAAGCCCCGGGAAAGCCTCTGGTTCGCGCCCTTTAAAACATTCCCCGATTCCATGGAAGAAAAAGAACGGGAAAAGCTGAAAGAAGCAGGTTTGAAAGCAGTTGAGGAAAGGGTCTATCCGGCGTATCGGGAGTTTCAGGAATTTCTGGCGAAGGAGTATGTTCCGGCGGGCCGGGCGAGCATCGCGGCAATCGATCTACCCCAGGGAAAGGAGTTTTACCGGCATTGCATCCGGTATTATACCAGTCTGGACTTGTCAGCGGAGGAAATTCACCGGATTGGCATGTCGGAAGTGAAGCGGATTCGAGCCGAGATGGAAGAGAAGATGCGGAGTACGGGATTTTCGGGTACACTGCGGGAATTCGCCGATTCGCTGCGGACCGATGAGCGGTTTTACGCGAAAACGCCGGAGGAATTGCTGAAGGAAGCGGCGTACCTCGCCAAACGGATTGATGGCGAGCTGCCGAAACTGTTTGGGCGCTTGCCCCGCATGCCGTTCGGTCTAAAGGAGGTTCCCGCCTATATTGCTCCGAAGTCTCCCACGGCCTATTATATGCGGGCGCCGGGGGATGGGAGTCTGCCGGGTTATTTTTACGTGAATACCTATAATTTGAAAAGCCGTCCGCTGTATCTGCTGACGGCGCTGACGCTGCACGAGGCGATGCCGGGCCATCATCTTCAGATTGCGCTGCAGCAGGAAATGCAGGAGGTTCCTCCGTTTCGCCGATATTCCTGGAACACCGCGTATGGCGAAGGATGGGCGCTTTACGCCGAGAGCCTGGGAAAGGAAATGGGGATGTACGGCGATGCATACCAGGATTTCGGGCGGCTGGGCCTGGAAATCTGGCGGGCGGCAAGGCTGGTCGTCGATACGGGCATTCACGCGATGGGCTGGAGCCGACCGCAGGCAATCGACTATTTTCTGGAACATACGCTGAACAGCAAAGACGACGTGGAAGCGGAAATCGACCGGTATATTGTCTGGCCGGGGCAGGCGCTGGCGTACAAAATCGGCGAAATGAAATTCCAGCAGCTTCGCCGCGAGGCGCAGAGCGATTTGGGACCGCGTTTTGATCTGCGGGCGTTTCATGATGAGGCGCTTCGGTACGGCCCGCTGCCTCTGGTTCTGCTGGAACGTAAAATCCAGGAATGGAGGGACCGCCAGTCTGCTTTAAAAGATCCGGAGCCTCCCATGCAGGCGAAATAATCGCTTTGAATGCAGGGGAAAATGAAAAAGGAACTGGGTTTTCGTCCTGAACAGGCCGACAATGAATACAGGCCGTTTTGCTGAAATCTAAGGCTCTGCGCAGACGGCTGTCTGCCGCCGCAGCACAGAAGAGCGGCTGCCATCTTACGGAGGACCGATAAGTATGGAAAACGCAAAAAGCATCGTCGAACAAACCGCCGTTATCATCCTGGCCGCCGGAAAAGGCTCCCGAATGGGCCGATCCGACCTGGCGAAAGTCTGTTTTGAAATCGATTCCGTGCCGGCGATCAACCGCATTATCCGGACGTTCAAGGCTCTGCGATTCCAGCGGTTTGTCGTGGTGGTGGGCAACATGCCCGAGCAGGTGCAGGCGACCGTCGCGAAGGAACACACCGGCGTCCTGTATGTCTATCAGCAGCCTCAGCTGGGGACGGGGCACGCGGCCAAACTCGCCGCCGAAGCCCTGGCGAACATGGGTTATAACGGCAATGTGCTGGTGACGATGGGCGACAAGCTAATCGAAGCCGGGGCCATCGAAGCCCTGCTGGGCGGATTTGTCAAGCAGCAGGCGGATTTTGCGCTTCTGACCATCCCCAAAGCAAAGGAAGTCTCCGATTCGTCGGGCCGCGTCTTTGTGGATGAAACCGGGCAGGCCCTCGACATTATCGAAAAACCCGATCTGGCGCGGGCCGCGATTGGCGATGAACTGCGGGAGAGACTGCAACAAGGCCGTGTCCTAAGCGGCACGCAGTTGAAGGACATTCTCGAAACCCATTTTGCCGATCCGCGCAAGCGTGAAAAAGCCGTCCCTGAGCTGGTGAAGCTTGCCAGGCAGAAAACCGTGGAAAAGGGAAAACTCGAAAAAATCCTTCAGGATTCCAGGTATCAGATCGCCATCGGCGGCAAACGTTTCGCCGCCAGTCAACTGGACAGCCGCTGCAGGGATTTGAATCCCAGCCTGTATCTGTTCAAGGCGCCGGCGTTTTTCCGGGGTGTCGCGATGCTCCGGAACGACAACGCGCAGGGGGAATACTATATCACGGATATGGTCCGTCATCTGGGCGGGCTTAGGGGGCCCTCGGGCGAATCGCAGTTTCGCGTCCGGGCGATCCGCATTCACGAACCGCGGTGGGTGCAGGGATTCAATTCCCCCGATGAGCTGCTGGCGATTCAGGACTACGTTCGCAAACAGAAAACCCGCCGGGCGAAAACGGCGGCGATCGCCGAACGGCCCGCGCTGAAACGGACCCAGTACGGCTCTGTCAAACAATGGATCGAAAAGATTCAGCGTAAAACGCCGGCTCTGGAGAAATGGATTCGGAGAATCTACGGGGCGCATGAAGACCTTCATCGGCAGAAGAGCCGCGACCTTCTGGATGTGCTCCACTGCTACGGGAAGCAATACGGCTACGATCAGAACGTCTGCATTGTCCGCGCGCCGGGCCGTCTGAACCTGATGGGGCGTCATGTCGATCACCGCGGCGGATTCGCCAATTTTCTGGCGTTCGACCGGGAAACCATCGCCGTCGCCGGTCTGCGGGACGACGACAATGTTCTGGCGGTCAGCACCGAGCCGAAGATGTACAAACCCGTGGAATTCAACATCGCCGGGCTGATCGGGGGGTTTGCCTGGAGCGACTGGATTAATTTCGTCAACAGCGACTGGGTGCGGAACATGCTCTACAGCACCGCGGGGGACTGGGGGAACTACGTCAAGGCGGCGATGCTGCGTCTCCAGCACAAATACCAGGATATCAAGGTCCGCGGATTGAACATGGCCGTCAGCGGCAATGTTCCCATCGCGGCGGGTCTGAGCAGCAGTTCCACGATCGTGGTGGCGACGCTTCAGGCGGCGATTGCGCTGAATCATTTCGACCTGACCAGCCGGCAGTTCATCGATCTGTGCGGGGAAGGGGAATGGTTCGTCGGCTCGCGGGGCGGCGCCGGCGATCATGCGGCGATTTACCTGGGCCAGCGGGGGAAAATCGCGCAGGTCGGATATTTTCCGTTCCACGTGCGAAAAATCATCCCCGCGCCGGGCGACTATCAGGTGATGATCGCCAACAGCCACATTCAGGCGAAGAAAAGCAAAGGCGCCAAGCACACGTTCAACTCCAAAATCACGGCGTACAATCTGGGCTTTGCGCTGCTGAAGCAGTCCTGTCCGGAAATCGCCGAGAAGGCCGAATACCTCCGCGACATTAATCCCGAAACGCTGGGGTGTTCCACCAGCGACATTTACCGCATGCTGCTGAAAGTTCCCGAATTCATGACGCGAAAGGATTTCCGCGCCCGGCTGGCGAAGGAACATCACGCCATGATGGAAACGAATTTTTCCAGTCACGACGATCCGGGCCGCTACAGCGTGCGGGGCGTGCTGCTGTTCGGCGCCGCTGAAATCGTCCGCGCGAAAATCTGCATGGAATATCTCGAACAGAACCAGATGGGGGAATTCGGGCGGCTGATGAACATCAGCCACGACGGGGACCGCGTCAGCCGGCCCGGCAGGGACGGCTCGTACCAGCTTCTGCCCGAAGAGTGCAGCGACGCCTACCTGCACGGATTGATCGAGGATTTGAAAAGCGAAGATCCCGCGCGGGTGCTTCGTGCCCAGCTCTACCGCCAGCCGGGAAACTATGCGTGCAGCACGGAGCAAATCGATCAGATGGTCGATATCGCCTGCTCCGTACCGGGTGTGGTCGGAGCGCAGATCGCCGGAGCGGGCCTGGGGGGGTGCATCATGATTCTGACAAAAAAAGAAGCGGTAGCTCATGTCCGCAAGGCTCTGCTTCGAGACTACTACGAACCCAACCGTCTTGAGCCCGCGATTATTCCCTGCATCATGGTGGAAGGCGCCGGTCTGGCGGAATTTTAACCCGTTTCAAGCCGCGAGGAAAGACGGCGGTTTCGAGCTTTGGATTTCCGTCTGGATACCTTCTGCGACATCGTTCGCGGAGCGTCTGTGACATGGTTCTTGTCGGGATTCACTATCCAGGATGAGATGGACCCGGGCACAGAACGGTTTGGCGGGGAATTTATTCGTTCCACTGGGAGAAGTCGATTTTCATCGAAACTTTGACAAGCTCCACGAGGTTCTGGACGCCGAGCTTCTGCATGATGTGCTTTCGATGATCTTCGATGGTCCGCGTGGCCCGGTGGTAATGGTGAGCGATTTCGCGGTTGCGTTTTCCCTCGAGGATTTGCCGGAGGACGGAAATTTCGGTGGGGGTAAGCAGAGTGCCCTTGATTTTTTCGACATCGAGAGGCTCGCAAAGAAGATTTTGAATGGTGGGCAGGAGCGTTTCGCTGTTGAGAGGTTTTTCAATGAATTCTTCCGCGCCGCATCGGATGGCGCGAATGGCCATGGGAATGTCACCATAGCCGGTGACGATGAGCACGGGAAGACTGGGCTGCATCTTTTTCACTTTAACGAGAAGATCGATGCCGCTGAGGCCTTTCATGTTGACATCAGTAATCAGAAGATGGGCTTTCTGCTGTTCAAAGACTTCCAGGCATTCCTCGGCGGACCCATAGCAGGAGACTTTGTATCCCTGACGGGAGAGGATTCGGCTGACGGCCTTGCAGACCTGCGGCTCGTCATCGACGAAGAAAATATGATAGTCGCTTGAGTTCATTCCGATTCGTCAATCCTCAATTCCGAGGCACCCAATCCAAATCCGCTCCTGTTCTTCCTTGTCTGGATTCCGGTACGCTATCGCCTTGTTCCGCGGGAGTCAATCGTGGTAAATACGGGTAAGTCCTATTCTTTACCAGACAAAGGCCGGCCCGGCATCATATTACCGGTATTTTAGGAAAGAGGGGACAATAAAATCAAGATGAAAAGCCAATATTTTTTGCCATGTCCCCGGTTATGGAGAGATTTTATTGTCGAAGCGGAAGTTCTAATATGAAGGTAACTCCCTGAGGCCAATGGTTTTGGACTTTGATATTCCCTCCATAACCCTGCAAAATGCGTTTGACGATGGAAAGTCCCAATCCGGTTCCCTGTTCCAGTGATTTGGTGGTAAAGAAAGGTTCGAAAATGTGTTCCAGATGTTCGGGGCGGATTCCCCCGCAATCATCCCGGAAGGCGATCCGGATCGTTCCTTTCTGAAATTGCCCCTCGATCCGCAGGGAATGCGGGATTTTCCGGTCTGCCGCCTGGATGGCATTGTGGATGAGGGTGAAGAAGATTTGTTCGATGTCTCCGCTGTGTCCTTCGAGGGAGGGCAGTTCCTCAAGAAGATGGGTTTCCAACCGGATTTTGGCATGTTCGGCGGCCGGGCGGAGAGATGCGATGATGCGATCGGCAATGTGTGCAATGGACAGATTACCGAGCCGGCCCTGCAGAGGCAAGCGGGTGGCGGATCGGTACCGCTGGGTGATTGTGATGGAAGATTCGATTTCTTCGAGGCAGTCGTTCAAATTTTCACGAATTCGATCCGACTGGGGACTGGTTTGCCATTCCAGCAGGGAGTCCTGCAGGAGAAGCCGGATGACGGAGAGGGGCTGGTTGAGTTCGTGAGCCATGGTGGCGCTGACCATGCTGAGCTGATGGATCTGTTCCACCTGTGCGATGCGGCTGCGGTAAAGGTCGAGCTCTTCCTCGATTTTTTTCCGTTCGGTAATATTGGTGGCAATGCTGCAAACCCCTGTTATCTGATCTTTTTCATTGCGAATCAGCCAGGAACGGAAATCCGTAACGATTGGTTCTCGTTCCGGGAGAAGGTACACCATTTCCCCCTGCCAGGAGCCGTATTCCAGGGCGTGATAGAATGGAATCCAGGGATCCTGGTTGAAGAAATTCGATTCTTTGAGGAATTGAAGGTTTTTTCCCACCAGGTTTTCCCCCGAGGCATCAAACAAAGCCTTTACGGCCTGGTTGACGAAGGTGAGATTTCCTTTTGGGTCAACCACCCCGATAAAGTCTTGTATCTGGTCGATGAGCATGGCCTGGAAGCGGAGTTTTTCCTCGGCTTCTTTCCGCCAGGTGATGTCGCGGATGGCGGAGATGCGGACCGGCTGACCGGCATAGACGGCAGGTCGGCCGTGAACTTCGAGAGGAAATACGGTTCCGTCTTTTCGCATCGCGCGGATTTCGTAGGGGGATTCCTCACCGGAAAGAATGTGGTCCATCACGACGGGAATATCTTCCGGATGAATGGTTTTTTCGACGACGTTTACATTCTGCAATTCCTCCGGGGTAAAGCCGAGCATCTGGTAATAGCGGGAGTTGGCGTGGATGATTCTGCCATTCTTGTGAACGACAACGCCTTCAAAGGCGGATTCGGAGAGATGCCGGAACCGCTGTTCACTGTCCTGCAGGGCCTGCGTCATTCGTTTTCGGAGGGTGATGTCGCGACCGATGCCCACCAGGCCGATCACTTCGCCGGAAGAATTGCGCAAAGGGACTTTGGTGGAGAGTACCCAGACATCCTGATGGTTCTGATCCCGTCCGATTTCCTCTTTGTTGATTATGGGTTCGCCGGTTCGAAATATGTTCTGTTCCTCGGCAAAATACTGTTCGGCGAGCTCGCGGCGGATGTAGTCAAAATCCGATTTTCCGATCATGTCTTCGGGAGTTCGGGCGTTGACGTGATTGGCGAGATACTGGTTGCAGAGAAGAAACCGGCTCTGAAGATCCTTCACGTAAATATGGTCGGGGATAGCGTCGATAATCGTGCGAAGGAGGTTGCGTTCCAGGGCCAGTTTTTCTTCGGCTTTTTTGAGCTCCGTGATGTTCCAGGCGATGCCGACCAGGCCGATAATCTGATTCCGGGAATCGTAAAGCGGAACTTTCGAGGATAAGACCCGGAGTTCCCTCCCTTTTTCATCAAAGCCGACCTCTTCGGCATTGATCATGGGCTGACCGGTCTGAAAGAGGATTTGTTCCCGTTCATAAAAGAATCGGGCGAGATCGGGAGGCAGAAAATCGAAATCCGATTTTCCGATCATCTCTTCCATGGAGCCGCTTTGGGTGGTCTGGATGATTTTTTGATTGCACAGGACAAAACGGCTCTGGCGGTCCTTGACATAAATGGGATGCGGAATGGCGTCGATAATAGTGCGGAGGAGGTTTCGCTCTTCTTCGAGACGGAGTTCCATTTCTTTCCGCTGGGAGATGTTTTCAATGGTGCCCTCATACCATTCGCGGCCGAATTCATCGCGGATGCGCTGGATATTGATGCGGGCCCAGAGCGTTCCTCCCTTCCATTTTTTTAGCCGGGTTTCGACGCCCTGGACGGTGTCCCGGGTCTGGAGCAGGCTCTGCCAGCGGTCACGGTCCTGGGGATCGACATAATGATCCCTGGCATTCATGGCAAGATAGGTTTTTTTGTCGGGGAAATCAAACATGGCAATCAGGGCCGGATTGGCATCGAGAATTTCCCCCGACGGAGAGGTGCGAAAAATGCCCACGGGAATGTCGTTGAATAACGATCGATAGCGTTTTTCACTGAGTCGAATCTGTTTTTCGACCTGTTTGCGCAGGATGATTTCCTGCTGCAGGCGCTGATTGGCGGTCTGGAGTTTTTCAGTGCGTTCCCGGACCTGTTCTTCCAGCCGCCGGCGATGGTTCCAAAGCTCCTGCTCCTCTTCCTTGCGTTCCGTGACATCGCGGACGTTGGCGAAGAGGACCAGACCGTTTTCGCCCTGGGAGATGGTATGCCGGTCGCTGAACCAACGATAGACGCCGTCTTTCCGGGCCAGGCGGAATTCGATGTGGGAGGAAACCGGCAGCTTGTCGTAGAACGAGGTCAGTCTTTGGAAATGGTCCCAGTGCGCGGCCCGGTCGTCGGGATGAATCCGATCGCTGATCCCCCGGAGTCCCATGGAATAGCATTCTTCGGGGGTATAGCCGGTTAACGTGAGCATGGAGGGAGTCATGTATTCGAACTGGAGGGTCTGGAGGTCGGCCTTGTACAGAATGTCGATGGATGTTTCGAGAATGGTTTTATAAAAGTTGTCGAGGGGGGAAATCCCGACAGGGGGTGAATTCGACTGATCGGCCATGATTCGATCCTCCGGCGCAGCCCTTCGTGTTCGGGCGGAAGGGGTTGCGGATACGGCATTTCAGAAACCCAGCGTACTTGTGTCCCGACAGGTAGGATTATACCCTTTATAGCGGAAAAATGGAGGGGAATTTTTACGGGTCCGGGGAGGTTTCCGGCGAGTGGTTTGGCCGCGGTTCCGGATGTATTGTATAGTTAATCTGGGAAGATAGTGGATGGTGCCACGGAATTTGCGGGTATGCATGAAGGCGCGAAGCGTGATTAAATTTCATTGTCATCATTGTAATCGAAAACTGGGGGTGGCCGATGATTGCGCGGGCAAGCGGGTCTGGTGTCCGCAGTGCCGGGTGCTGACGGTGGTGCCCTCGCCGGGAACAGGGTCAAAGCGGGGTTCCAATCCCTCCGAGCAGACGGTGTATTCGGTGTATGTATGCCAGTCCGATCCGGGAATGGATGTGAGGGATTCCGGGGAAGAGAAGCCTTACACCCTGTTTGTCTGACGAGGACTTATATCCTTTTTCAGGGGGGATTACCAGCGTTTCGCCAATGCGATGCCGGCGGTGTTTTGCGCGGGGTCCAGAAAGGGTTCGAGTGTAAATCCGGCGATTTCCACCGGCCGATTGTCTGACACCGCGTAACCGACGGCGACGCCGATCAGGGCGCCGGAAATGACATCGGAAAAATGGTGATTTCCCGCGTCGATGCGTTCGTATCCGACGTACCCGGCGAATCCCATCAGGGGCGCCCCGACAACAGGGCCGTAGGCGTCCCACATTACCGCGGCTAACGCAAAGGAGCTGGAGGTATGTCCGCTGGGCCATACATTTTCATTCCCATTCGGCGCTTCGGTCCGGGCGGAGACCTTCAGAACGCTCGTCAGGATTCCGTTGATCGTCAGGGCGCGAAGCAGGGCGTAAGAATGCTCGTATTCCGCGCTATCCTTCTCCATGAGGCTTTTGGCATACCACAGTCCCGCGATGGCAAAATGGGTGCCTGGATTTCCGCCCGCATCGCCCACGGAGTCCCAGAAGGAATTGAGCTGTGGGCCTTCCCTTTTGTAATGATCTGCGATAGGGTCGTCCGCATTGGGGCCCTGCAGGGCAATTCCCGCGGCGCCGGCGGCTCCCAGCAACGCCAGGCTCCACGGATTTTTCGCCAGGGCAAGCGTATCGTCGCCCAGTTTGGGGAGGAATTCCTTCCCATCGCGGCCCAGGCTTCGCCAGCAGTCATCCGGATAGGCCGGTCCAAATCGCCGGCGCCAGGGGACCCGTTTCGTTTGTATCGTTTCCGACACCTTCTCTGAAACGGTTGGATGTATGGCGTCCGATTCTGATAGCGGAGAAGTCTGGGATTTTGTTTCGCTTCGAGGGGATGGATATTGCTTAGCGGGATGGCCGACGGTTTTGTCAGACTGACAGCCGACGAAACAGAACAGGAATCCGCAACCCATTCCGAGGATTTGTCTTATCATTCATTTACCTCTGTAGGGTGTCTGGCCCACTTCCATTGAAATGTATAATCCGGCAGTCGTTCGAGGCAGACGATGGTTCCGGGCATGAAGCCAAAGCTATCCGTATTTTTCCCCAGCAGTTCTTCCAGAAGGTCTTCCACGAGGGGCAGATGGCTGATCAGGAGCAGGTCCTTGTTTTCATCCAGGATTGCCCGTGCGACAGGCTGAATCGGATCATTGGGCTGGAGCCCTTCCTTGCAGAGGAGGGAATTTCCGCCGGTGAGGGTTTCGGCGAAAATCCGGGCGGTTTCCGCGGCTCTGGCCAGTGTGCTGTGCCAGATTTGGCAGTCGCCGACTCCCTGCTGTTTCAGAAATCGGGCCATTTTGGCGATGTCCGCCTGGCCCCAGGGGGATAAATGCTGCTGGGGATCCATGATTTTCGAGTTGGCCTGTCCGTGACGAGCCACATATAATAACATCTTCCATCTCCATCCCCCGCGGCGAATGGATCCGCCGATCCGCAGCATTCTCTGCATATTACAAGGTAATCTCTTTGGATTATAAGAATCGAAAGGAGGACTGCAAATGGTATTTCGAGCGGAAACCAATCCGTCCATGGTCCGATAATATCACAGGAGGGGCAAAAAAAATGAGCCACCTCTGTGGCAGGTACTTTTAAGGACTCTGACAGCGTCCCGAAAAGGAGAATGTTATTAATACTATAAAATAAAAAATCGCATGGGGCAAATTTATGCAAAAATATTTTTACGGTCTTTCCGTCCGGCTCGGAAGAACCGAAGAAAGCGACGTTTTCTCACCCCTCTGCGATCCCTTTCGGGGCTTAACTTGCTTTTTGTGTATAAATCCGCCACGCCGGCGGAGTCAGTTCGGGGATGTTCCACGCGGCGCCGCAGCGATGGCAAACCTCCCTATCGGGCCGCCGGAGCCTGCCGCAGTTCTCGCAGGTGACCATTGCCTCCGCCGGGCGGGTCATGCGGTACGTCAGATACCCGACAAGCCCGAATGCCAGGGTGCACCAGAACCAGCGGCGCCTTGCGGTGCGATCCAGCCCAATGATGACAGCGTCTCGATGTACCCGCCAGGCCAGGAAAACGGCCAGAAGGAGTGCGGGAAGCATGTACACCAAGGCCAGCACCAGCCCGGCGATAAAATCATCCTGCACAAAGCCGATCTGCCCGATAAACGAGACGGGCAGGAGGAGCATCGCCTGGTGAGCCTCGATGGTTTCGATGGATCGCGAGGTGAAAAACGATCCCAGCAGCAGAACCGGGGCGTGCAGGCTTTCCAGCAGAAATTCCGCCGCCAGATAGGAAGGGCCGCCGGGAAGGTTGCCGTACCGGATGCTTTTGGTTTCACCGCCAATTTTATTACCTTGTTTGTCGAACACATTCACATCGATTTGATTGGGAAATCGCGGGATGCTTCCGGCGATCAAACCCTGATAGCCTCCGTCATTCAGAACCACGGTTTGTACATCGCATGTGAGCAGATCCCGGAATGGGCAAAGGGCAGTTCCGGGTATAAATCCCGCCGTTCCCGCCGGCTGGAGGGTTTGGATATCCAGCCACTTTACCTGCCCGCTTGCTGTCAGATAGGGTACTTTGCCGTCGATCACCTCCGGCGAGTCATACGTACCTAGCGATACGCCCTTTCGGCCCTCTTCCGTTTTGCGAATCGGCGGCCACCATTGCAGATTTATACCAATGACGGGGTGCAATGCTCCATGATGCAGGAATCGAAACCGCTTTTCGTAATCCGGCATGGGCAGCTCCGGGCCTTGAACAACGTCCAGATTCTCAAAATCGATGCGATAAAAACGGGGATGTTCCTTATCAAATAGGAGGTATTGTCCGGAGGGGAGAACTTTGACAAAAAGATCACGGCTGAAACGTCCCGCGGCGGAATCTAGGGTTTTTCCCGCTTTTTCCGTTCCCGCGCAGGCAAGGATGGTTTTCACCCACTTTTCTTTTTCCCCGTCGGGTTGCCGTTCGATCCGACAATGGATCAGAAAACCCGTATTAGAGTCCCGGTAAATGATACTGCAAGTTCCGGTTTTTATATCCTGCGATACCCAGAGGGTCTCGTTTTTTAACAGAGAGAGGGAGTGGAGGCGGTGGAATAGAAATTGCTTTTGAAAAATATTTCCGCCGACCTGAACAATCCCCAGCGTGTTATACACGACTCCATCGCCGATGGAGGCGGTTATGGATGACATGCCTTCCAAGCTGTAGAAGGGGGCGGGACTCGGCCCATACGTCCTGGACCAGGAGGCTTTGGCTTCCTCCAGCAAAGCTTTGTCCTTTTCCGTCGCCAGACCCGAAGGTTGGATTACGATTTCCGGACGGCTTTCCGAACGGAATGTATAATCGTATATAGTTTCGTAGAAAACAGCCATGTTGATCTTCCGCAGGATGAAAAGAACCGCGGAAAAGAGAATCAACAGGAGCAGTCCCGTGCAGATGGTTTTTAGAACATATGATTTGGTATTCATGGCAGCACCTTGCAAATTACAGGGGCATTTTCAAAAATTTTTGCCAGACGAGGGTAATTGCCGCGAGCGTGATGACGATTAGAAACGCATAACTTTCCCACCCCATACCCTTGATCATGGGGATACAGAGGATGAAAACAAAGGGGAACAGGGCGGCGACCTGGAGTAGGCGATTTTCGAATCCGCCAATGAGCAGCCCCAAGCCGTAGCAGGCGGTGTTCAGCAGAAAAAGAAGAACGGTAATCCGGACCAGGAAAAACCAGTCGATGGGAAGCAGTTGGGGAAAAATCGCCAAAAGAAAAAAGCAGATTAAAATGGGCAATATCGCGATGAAATTCCAGATCAGCCCCACCAGCAGGCGGGCGGCGAGAATCTGCCGCCTCGTCGTAGCAAGGGTGCAAAAATAACTGGAGGTTTTGTTCTTTCGATCGCTGTTCATCTGAGAATCGCCCAGCACACTCGCTATGAAAGTAAAGAAAACTATCGGCCAGGTGTATTTGAAACAGAACATCGGGATACCAATTGGGAGCCAATGGGATTCATTATGGATAAAACCAACCGCACAGGCGATACTCATGATGATTCCCGCCAGCAGGGGAATCACAAAATGGACCGCGGCGGTCCACAGTTCATGTCGAATCAGGGTTTGCATGGTGACGCCTCGCTTTCCGGAACGGATGGATTGGTTGAGGGGTTTCCCTGGGGCTTGGTGCATTCGATGAACAGGTCTTCCAGATTCATGGAAATTTCATCGCAGCACTCCAGGTTGAAGGTTTCGAGCATCGCCTGTTTCTGCGGATTCCAGTTCGCGACCACAAGCACCATTTCCCGCGCGAACCGTTCGACGCGGATGATTTCCGTGATCGGCAGCTCGGCGGGGGCGTTTTCGCGGAAGATCACGCGGAGTTTTTTCACGCGGCGCTTGAGGTCTTCCAGTTCGCAGTCCGCAACGAGCTTGCCGCCGGTGAGGATGCCGACCCGGTCGGCGATCCGCTCCACATCGCTGAGGATATGGGAGCTGAAGAGCATCGTGCGGCCGTTTTGCTGGATGAGGTCAATCGCCAGTTCGAGAAATTCTCGCCTCGCCACGGTATCCAGTCCCAGCGTGGGGTCGTCGAGGATGAGTATCCGGGGCTGAATCGCCATCGCCAGCGCCAGGTTCAACTGCGCCCGCATACCCATGGAAAGCTGCTTCACCTTGCGGTCCATCGGCAGGCGGAATTTTTCCATGAGATGCAGGAAGAATGCCTGGTCCCATGTTTTCGACAATCCCCGTGAAAGTTCCGCAAGGTATCCGACCTTGTAATTCTGGATGAGATGGTGCCCTTCCGCGACGTAGCCGATCTGCCCCCGAAGGTTCGCAGTCAGGCTCCAGGATTCGGTGCCGAGAATTTTCGTTTCACCCCGGGTTGCCGGTTCCAAGCCCATGAGGATTCGGATCATGGTGGTTTTTCCGGAGCCGTTGCGGCCCAGAAGCCCGTAAATGCAGCCCGGCGGAATCGACAAATCGATCCCGTCCAGGACCCGGCGGCCATCATAGTATTTCACCAGATGGCAGAATTCGATGGCGGCGTCATTCATTGCCTGACTCCTTCTGACTGGGGAAATGGAATTTTTCGGCGACCTGCTGGAACTGGTTCAGGAGAGGCTCTTTGGGAATTTGCAGGTGGATCGCATCGATAACGACCCGTTCCATCTGATCCTCCACGATTTTCTTCTTAACATCTTCATTGACAGAGCTTTGCAATTCCGCAACGTATGCGCCTGAGCCTGGCTTGGTGGTAATGATGCCCTGCTGCTCCATCATGCGGTAGGCCTTGGCAATGGTGTTGGGATTGATGACCAGATGCGATGCTAACTGCCTGACTGTAGGGAGTTTATCGCCGGCTGAAAGACGCCGCAGCGCGATTTCACGCTTCACGGCATCGATGATCTGAAGATAAACAGGCCGTTCCGAAGCATTATCGATATGAATCTGCATTTTTAACCTACTTGTACTATCTCAACTATTACAGTATATCCTGGAAATCCGGCCCAGGCAACCTGAAAATTAAAAAAAGCTGCTTAAAATCGGGATAATGATTCCAGCGAAGGCGTTTTAGGATCGGGCCGGAATCGCAGACAGGCGTAGGACCGGTACCAGTCGGCGGCACAGGCAATACGGGGATCAAGGGGAGGCTGAGATTCTATACGGCAGGCGAACTGGTGGAAGGTTTCGCCCGGAAGACGGAGGAACCCGAGTTTGCGAACGCGGCGATCCATACGGGTCAGCAGCCGGTTCATCCGAAGAATGTCGGCATCGACGGATTTTTTCGGGATTCGGTTCCTGAAGGTCCGGCGGATTCGACGGACCAGAAGCAGCATCAGAACCGCGCTGAGGGCCAGTCCCCAGGTCGTCGTAACCATCCATCGGAGCAGAAAAACCGCACGGAGAAAAATCCAGACCAGCAGGCCCTTGACTCCTTCTCGGTGGAGGGAAATGCGAAGGTTCTGGAGTTGGTACTGGAGGGTATCCCAGAAGTATTCCCATCGACTGGCGGAATAGGGCGTGGGGACGCCTCCGGCCGCGGTGGCTTCGACAAGCTGCCATTGCTTTTTCTGCTCATCCCAGGCTTCAACCCAGGCATGGGCGTCCTGGTTGCGGGCAATCCAGTATCCCTGATAGGGATTTTTTTCTTCGGCGACAAAGCCTGTTACATAGCGTGTGGGGACGCCCGCCAGGCGGAGAAGCAGCGCCGCACCGGTGGCGAAATATTCACAATGGGCCGGCGGTTTTTCCAGGAGGAACCAGGTGATGGGGTCCTGATTGCCGGGAACCTTGATGCCGAGCTGATAGGTGTAATTCTGCTGGAAGTATTGCGTGACAGCGGTCATTTTTTCGGCGGGGGTTCGTGCGGAGGAAAAAATGGAATCGGCCAGTTGACGCACCCGGGAGGAGAGATTCGGAGGCAGCCGCAGACAGTTCTGCAGATAGGTATCGGCGGGGGTTTGGGGGCTGCGTTCGGCGGGAACGGCAAGGGTGTAGTTCAGGCCGCCGATGAGTTTTTCGGAATCGAGGACGTCGTTTTCATAGATCTGCATGGAATCCAGGGATATTTGAAGAAGCTCCGTTCCCAGCGGGGTGAACAGCGCGGCGATGAGTTTGGGATCGGGCCATACATCCAGAATCCGCCATCGGTCGGAATGGGGCTGCCGGAGGGTGAAAACGGGGATGCCGGGTTTGAATGGCAGGGAGTCGGGCATGGGAGTGGATTCGGGAAGGAGGTCTGCCGCTTTGGCTTCGGAGCGCCACTGCGAGCCGCTGAAATATTCAAAGGCTTCCGCACGGAGATAGCCGGGCGCCTGGTCGGCAAAGACGCGGAGCGCAATTCGCTGTCCGGAACTGAACTGGATTTTGCTGACGGTTCCCAGATAGGCGTTTTTGGTGAATTCAATCTGGGCATTGGGCGGGGAGAAAGGGCGGCGAATGGAAAATTCCAGTTTTCTCAGGAGCTGTTCGAATTCCTGTTCGTGCCGGCTCCAGACGGTGCCGCTGAAAAGCCCGGCGACACCGGCGGCCGCCAGGAGGGCGACCATCAGATATTTTCGATGGCCGGCGGAGGGACCCGCCTGCGAAGGTTCGGCGAATCGCAGCGAGGCGCTGAAAAAAACAGCCGCTGCCACATAGAGGATTCCAAGCAATTGAAAAAATCGAAGAGGCTGACCCTGCGGCAGCGCCATCGCGGCACTGAGCAGGGCGGCGATTCCCAGGAACGACGTATAGGAGGACAGCGGAACGGCAGGGGGGAAGAAGAACTGCATGACGGTCAGCGCCAGAAAGCATTCCGCGGCGGTAATCCAGAAGGAGTGCCCCAAAAACTGTCCCCGCTGAATTTCGGCCAGCGGGGTGAAGAGCCGGTATTTTATCGCGATAAGAACCAGAATCAAAAGCTGAACGATGAACCGTTTGGGAGGAGAGATGTTCCAGATGCGCTTGCCCTCAAGGCCGATCGCCCCGGCAATCAGAAAGAGGGCAGGCATGGCCCAAGCGTTCGACGCATAAAAGAGCGCCGCGGCGGCGACCGCCAGCAGAACCAATCCTATGTACCGGGATGTTTTCACAGGCTATCGATGGTTCCTTGCCGGATGGCGACGGGGTCCAGAACGGTAACCGGACCCGCCCATGATTGGGCTTCTTCAAAGGGATATGACGGGGGCGCTTGCCGGATGATGAAAATTCGGGTGTGACAGCCGGCTTCCACCGCCTGGCGGACGAGCCGTTCACGGGGCGGATCCCAGTCCAGCAGGAGAAAGACCACCGAGGAGGTTTGTTGGAGCTGTTCCTGAAGCGCGGGGGCAATCACTTCGAACGGATGTTTCGGGCAGTGCTCCACCGCCGCGAGGATGTCGAGCAGGTTTTCAAAATGCGCGGTGTGCCGGCCGGAACGAAACACATAGAGGTCGGGTCCGGCGGCGAAAAAGTCGATGATGCGCTCGTTGCGGGAGAGATGGTCGGCGATGGCCGCTGTCAGACTGACCGCCGCTTCAAATTCGGGGAAACCGGAAGGCCCCGGTTTTCGGCGGCGGCCCACAAAGGTATCGAGGACCACCGCGACATGGCAGTAATATTCCTCATGGTATTCCTTGACGATGGGAGTTGCCAGGCGAGCCCAGGCGCGGGTATCGATTTTTCGCGGGGAGTCGCCGGTCTGAAAGGGACGGTTGCCGACATACTCCGGCGATTCGCCGACGAGGCTCGCCAGCGCGATGCCGCCCGGCTGATAGCGGATGTCCGCCTCCACATCGAGCTGCTGGAGAGGGTGAAAATCGGGGAGAACCAGAAGCGTGCGTTTTTTTCCCCTGCGGGGGCCGTGACGAAACAGGTTGAACGGAAACGTGCTGAACGGCTGCGGTTCGG
>CAZOTP010000026.1:0-17917 GCA_964582655.1 uncultured Pirellulales bacterium
TCTTCGGGATGCGGGAGCCGAGGTGATCATTTACAATCGGACTGTGGAAAAGGCCCGGATGCTGGCCGAGGAATTTGACTGCCGCTGGGCTGGCATGGATGGATTCGGGCAGGCAGAATTGCAGCTTCTGGTCAATGGAACCAGCGTGGGAATGGCCCCGGATCTGGATGAATGTCCCGTGAATCCGGCGGCTGTCCGAAAGGGCATGGTGGTGTTTGACACCATATATAATCCTTTGGAAACAAAGCTTTTACGTTATGCTAAGCAGGCCGGGGCAAAAACCATCGATGGGGCGAGCATGTTTGTCCGCCAGGCGGTTTGCCAGTTTGAATTATTTACGGGAATCCCGGCGCCTAGGGAAATAATGGATCGGGTTTTGCGAGGGACGCTTGCCCGTTCCGGGAAGCCGTAAAATTCTGGAAAGTCCTCCGACCGGAAAATTCCCTTGACACAGAGGGATAAGTTCAATAGGCTTTCGGCTTTACCAGTATGGATGACGTTGTGTAAGGCGGTATGCCTGAGGAAATGGAACGACTTATAGCGAGAATGAAAAGCCATGCTTCCAGTCAAGAAAATGTCCAAGACACGGACGCGTTCGCGTCGCAGCCATCATGCGTTAAAGCCTGTAAATTACTCGATTTGCCCAAAGTGCAGCAATGCGAAATTACCCCATGCCGCCTGTGATAACTGCGGATATGTAAATCCCTCCATGACGCTGAATCTGGGCAAGGAAGGCTAAACGGTTCGCTTGCAGGGATCTCCGCCCGGCGCCGTAAGGCGTAAGCCGCCCGGGAGGACGGAAAAACAAGGCGGACCCGTGAACAAACGGCGATAGCAGATATCAACCAAGAGACATCAGGTTCAGGGCAACATATATGCGAATAGCTGTAGATGCGATGGGAGGCGATTACGCCCCGGCCGAGGTAGTGGCCGGAGCGCTGGCGGCTATGGATCTGATCGGCGAGCATCAGATCGTTCTGGTGGGACAGGAAGCGGCGGTTCGGGAGCACTTGGGAGATCCTTCCTGCTGGCAGCATAAGATTCAGGTCGTGGACGCTCCGGAAATTGTCACCATGGATGATTTGCCCGTGGATGCGCTTCGAAAAAAGAGGAACAGCTCGATTTCGGTGATGGCGAAAATGGCGGCGGAGGGGCAGGTGGACCTGGTTCTCAGCGCCGGGAATACCGGAGCGTTCGCCGCCGCGTGCCATATGCGGATGGGACTGCTGCCGGGAGTGGAGAGACCGGGCATTCTGGTCGTCTTTCCCACCTTTTCCGGACCGGTGGTGCTGCTCGATGCAGGTGCGAATATCGCCCCCAAGCCCACCCATTTGCATCAGTACGCCTTGATGGCGTGCGTCTATGCCAGGGAGGTTCTCAAAAATCCCCACCCGACCGTTGGACTGGTCAGCATCGGATCGGAGGATGCCAAGGGAAATGAGCTGGTCAAGAAAACCAATCATATTCTGCGGGAAGATACGCGATTTAAGTTTGTTGGAAATGTGGAAACACGGGAATTTCTCAATCGTCCGGCCGATGTGGTGGTGTGCGACGGGTTTGTGGGGAATGTGATTTTAAAGCTGACCGAGGGACTGGCTGCCGGGCTTTTCAAAACTATCATGCTCGAAATCGAGCAGATTAATCCGTCGATGGTGGAGCATTTCAAGCCCGTGATCAAAAGCCTGTACGCCAAACACGATTACAACGAGTATGGCGGCGCTCCGTTGATGGGGATCAACGGAACGTGCATCATCTGTCATGGAAGCAGCGACGCCCGGGCGATCAAAAACGCCATCAAGGCGGCGTGCCGGCAGGCGGAAAACAGCATCAACGGCAAGATCGCGGAACTTCTCAAGGAAAATGCGTAAATCGGAATAAACGGTCTGTGCGGGCCGAGATCTGTTTGCCGGAAAAATCAGACAGGAAATGTCCGGCCGTATTGCAGCGGAAGGAAAAAAGATTAATTCATGGAAGGATATGTAAACGGCCGGAAGTTTGATGCACGCCGACGCGCGGTGATCCGGGGTACCGGCAGCGCGGTGCCGGCGAAGATACTGGACAACGCCGCCCTGGAGAAGCTGGTCGAAACGTCAGATGAATGGATTACCACGCGGACCGGGATCAAAGAGCGGAGAATTATTTCGGAAGGGGAGACAACCGCCTCGTTGGCGCTGGAGGCGGGAAAGCGAGCGCTCGACCGGGCCGGAATGCTGCCGTCCGATCTGGATATGATTATTTGCGCAACCATCACGCCGGAGATGGTGTTTCCCGCGACGGCCTGCTTTGTGCAGGACGGGCTGGGGAACCGCTCCTGCAGCGCGTTTGATCTCACGGCGGCGTGCAGCGGATTTACCTATGCCATGGCGACCGCCGGCTCGTTCATCAGTTCCGGTCAGATTGATACCGCGATGGTGATCGGGGCCGAAACGCTGTCCACCATTACTAATTATGCGGATCGAACGAGCTGTATCCTGTTTGGCGACGGTGCGGGGGCGGCCATTTTGAAAGCGGAAGAGAATACCGATCGGGGACTGATTTACAGCAGCCTCCATGCCGACGGGAGCGGCTGGCAGACGCTGTGCTGCAAGGCATACGGCAGCCGTTATCCCGCCGGAAAACCGCTGCCGGAAGGCATCGGCTATTATATGGATATTCGCGGGCGAGAAACCTACCAGTTGGCGGTTCGCCGGATTGTCGAACTGATCGAAGAGTCCTACCGCGTGTGCGGAATTTGCAGCGATGACATTAAAATGCTCATTCCGCATCAGATGAATGCCCGAATTATCGAGTCGGTGGTCAAGCGGCTGGATCTTCCGCCGGAAAAGATTTTTGTGAACATTGACCGCTACGGCAATACCTCGGCGGCATCCATTGCGATTGCGATGGATGAGGCGATCCGCCAGAAGCATCTCAAGGAAGGGGATTTGATCGTCCTGGTGGCATTTGGGGCGGGAATCACCTGGGCGGTGAATTTAATCCGTTTATAAGGTGCATGCGTTTCGATGACAAAGACGGCATTTATTTTTCCAGGACAGGGCGCTCAGCAAGTGGGGATGGGACAGGCCCTCTCGCAGACCTCGCCGGAGATTGCGGAAATCTATCGGCAGGCGAATGACATGGTCGGTTACGATCTGGCGAAAACCTGCTTCGAAGGCCCGGAAGAAACCCTGAACCGGACGGATATTTCCCAGCCGGCGATTTTTGTAACCAGCGTCGCGTGCCTCCGCGCCTTGCGGCTGGGACTCGTCGAGCCTTCGCTGGCGAACGTGGAACCGGATGTCTGCGCGGGACTGAGTCTGGGAGAATACACCGCCCTCCACGCGGCGGGGGCCATGAGTTTTGAGGAGGGACTGAAGCTGGTTCAGCTTCGCGGCCGCAGCATGCAGGACGCCGCGCAGCAGAGCCGGGGCGGAATGGTCTCGATTCTGGGCCTGGAGGAGGAGGCCGTGAACCGGTTGTGCGAAAAGGCCTGTCAGGAAGCCGCGGGTCAGGAACCCGATGCATTTCTGGCGGCGGTAAATTTCAACTGTCCCGGTCAGATTGTCATCAGCGGCACTCGGAACGCGTGTGAAAAAGCGGCCCAGTTGGCGGAAGGTTTTGGCGCGATGAAAGCGATTCCGCTGAAGGTCGCCGGAGCGTTTCATACCAGGCTGATGGATCCGGCCGCCGAGAAACTGGGCGAGGCCCTTCGCGGCTGTCGTTTCAGCCAGCCGAAATGTCTGGTGGTTTCGAACGTAAACGGCCGGTATTACGGCGGCGCCGGGGAGATCGTGGAGAAATTGCTGACGCAGCTGGTGAAGCCCGTGCGATGGCAGCAGTCCATGGAATGGATGCTGGACGAAGGGGTGGAGCGGTTTGTGGAAATCGGTCCCGGGCGCGTGCTGGCGGGACTCGGAAAGAAAATTCTTCGCGACCGCAAATCGAAAGCGGTTTTGATGAACATCGGCGGATGAAGAAGATTCAGAGATTTGGAGAGTGACGATGTCGGAAAAACGATTGGCAGTAGTGACCGGTGGAGCGCGGGGAATCGGACGGGCGATTGTTCTGGCCCTGGAAAAGCAGGGACGCAAGGTCGTTGCCCTGGATATCAACCAGGAAAAACTGGAGGAGCTGAACGGCATCGCCCGCAAAGACGGCCTGGATATCCTCACCGAAAAAGTGGATATCACCGATACCGCCGGCTTTACCGAATGCCTGGAAAAGCTCGCCGAACAGCATGGCGGGATCGGCATTCTGGTCAACAACGCCGGAATTACCAGGGATAAGCTGATGATTCAGATGGATGATGCCGATTATGATATTCTGATGAATATTAATTTGAAGGCGTCGTTTACGGCGGCTCGGGTCGTGGCACGGTCTATGATCCGCAACAAGTGGGGCCGGATTATCTCGATTTCCTCCGTCGCGGGGGTAATGGGGCAGGCCGGTTCGACCAACTACGCCGCCAGCAAGGCCGGGCTGATCGGCATGAGCAAGAGTCTGGCACGCGAGATCGGCAAAAAAAATGTGACAGTCAACTGTGTGGCGCCGGGATTCATCCAGACCGACATGACCGCCGTCCTCCCGGATATGGTCAAAGACGCAGCCATGAAAATTATCCCCATGAACCGTATGGGCCTGCCGGAGGATGTCGCCAATCTGGTGGCTTTTCTGGCTTCCGACGGGGCCAGCTACATTACCGGACAGGTCATTTGCTGCGACGGTGGCATGGCCATGTAAAATGCGCAGATTAGGGAATATGGGTGATTTGGAAAATATAGGAAAACCAAAGATAAAGTGTCATAAAAGACTTGCATGGGATAGTGGAGGCGGTTATATTACCGCCGCCTGTGCGGTCCGGAAAACCAGTGGTTTGTCCAAGTAAAGCATGACAGACCGAAGTGATAGTAAGGTTTTTGTACCAGGAGAATTTACAGTGGTTGATGTAGAAGCCAAGGTCAAAGAAATTGTAGCGGAGCAGTTGGGCGTGGATGTGAAAGAAATCCATCGTGAAACCTCGTTCGTGAATGATCTAAACGCCGACAGCCTGGATACGGTGGAACTGGTGATGGAATTCGAAGATGCCTTCGACATGAGCATTCCGGATGAGGAAGCGGAGAAGATTCAGACCGTCGGTCAGGCGATTGACCATATCAAAGCGTATTTGGAAAAGAGCGGCAGCTAAAGCCGAATTCCCCCTGAACAGGTAGCAAGTGATGGCCGAGCGGCGTGTAGTAATCACCGGCATGGGACTGGTTACGGCTTTAGGAGAGTCGGTACCCGAGTTCTGGAATCATCTGTTGGCCGGAAAAAGCGGGATCAAAGTCATTGAGAGCTTTGACACCTCGCAATATCCCGTGAAATTTGGCGGCGAAATCATCGCCTTCAATCCGGACCGCTATATCGATAAACGCGAATCGAAACGGATGGACCGGTTTGCCCTGTTTGCCCTGGCCTCGTCGATCACGGCGGTCAAGGACAGCGGCCTGGATATGAATTCGGTGAACAAGGACCGCTTCGGGGTGATTATCGGTTCGGGGATCGGAGGACTGGGAGAACTCGAAAAAGAGCATCTGAAGCTGATTGATCGGGGACCCGATCGCGTCAGCCCCTTCTGCGTTCCAAAGCTGATGGTGAACGCCGCCAGCGGCAATGTGGCGATCTATTATCAGCTTCACGGCCCGAATACCGCCGTGGTAACCGCCTGTGCCTCCGCGGCCCATGCCGTGGGCGACGCCATACATCAGATTCGCAGCAACCAGGCCGATATCATGCTGACGGGCGGCAGCGAAGCGGCGCTGACCCGTCTGGGACTGGCCAGCTTCTGTGCCCTCAAGGCCCTCAGCATGCGAAATGACGATCCGCAGCGGGCCTCCCGTCCCTTTGACCGGGACCGGGATGGATTTGTGCTCAGCGAAGGGGCGGGCATTGTCCTTTTGGAAGATTACGAACACGCGAAAAAACGCGGGGCCCGGATCTATGCGGAAATCGTTGGCTACGGCATGAGCTGTGACGGCAGCCACATTACCGCGCCGGAGCCGGACGGCCAGGGCGCCAAGCTGGCGATCCAGAAAGCCCTGGCGGACGCCAAAATCGGCTGTGAAAAAATTGATTATATCAATGCCCACGGTACGAGCACGCCTCTGAACGATGTTAGCGAGACCAATGCGATCAAGGCGGTCTTTGGCGATGCGGCGAAAAAAGTGTCAATCAGCAGCACCAAGAGCCATACGGGGCATCTGCTCGGCGCCAGCGGCGGGGTGGAACTGATCGCGGCGGCGATGGCCGTCCATGAGCAGACGATTCCCCCGACCATCAATCTGGAGAACCCCGATCCGGAGTGCGACCTCGATTATACGCCCAAGACGGCCCGGACGAAGAAAATTCAGTATGCGATGAGCAATTCGTTCGGCTTTGGCGGCCATAATGCCGTGCTGATTGTGTCCAAAATATAACATGGCCCGTAAGGGATTGCGGGGTATAATCAAATGATGCGAAACAACAATCCAGATGCCCGGGTGGCGGAATTGGCAGACGCGCCAGCTTGAGGGGCTGGTGGGAGTATATCCCGTGCTGGTTCGACTCCAGTCTCGGGCATGGATTCAAAGGCTCGTCCTGTACAGGATGAGCCTTTTTCATATACCGAGAATGTCGGGATCAGATACCCCGCCGCGGAAAGGGCGGCTTGTCGGTCAGAACGTGGGTACAATGGATAACGGTTGAAACACGGAGTGCGTCATGAAAATTTCCGCTTTTTTACGGTTGTGCGTACTGGGGGGATATTGGGATGATAAGGGGACGCCGGGCGATCCGAGCGATGATATCTGGGTAAATAGGGATTATCATTTGCAGCCGGATTCACTGTGCATCAACGCGGACGATCCGACGTTTGTGCCGGACGCGGGGGAGACGGATTGCGACGGCGAGCCGCGAATCAGGCTGGGGCGGGTGGATATCGGCGCGGATGAGGCGGGCAGCCATCCGGCGGACCTGGACGAGAGCGTCGTCGTGGATGTTCTGGATTACGAGATTCTGGCGGCGGCGTGGAACGGGAAATGCGATTTGTCGGGGCCTGCGGACGGACGGATTAATCTTTTAGATGTTGGGGTATTTAGCAAAGCGTGGCTCTGGCACGCCCCCTGGCTGGGGCCATAATCTTGTTTTTTTTCAATACACCCTGCCTGTTTTTTAACCGTGAATGCACGCCAATACACGCGAATCCATAAAAGTTATTTCGTATGCGCGTAGCGTTTCCACTCCAATTGCGGATTGCCAAAGTTGATGATTAATCCCAGCGGTTTCCGCGTCGCTTTAAGATAATTAAGCAATTGAGCTTCTTCCGTTTCGGTGATTTTTTTGATTGCCTTGATTTCCACGATAATGTTCTCAAAGCAGATAAAACCAGCAATATATTCCTTCTTCAATAGATTGCCTTTATAGGAAATGGCAATCTGTTTTTGCGATTCGAAAGGAATAGCTCGATCCTGAAACTCAATTGACAACGCCTTCTGATAAACCGCTTCCAGAAAACCGCAACCCAGTTCATTGGCGACCACAAACGCTGCTCTAATAATACGATAGACTTCATGCTTCAAAATTAATTCGCGTGCATTTGCGTTCATTCGCGGTTCCCTTCTGGAAAAATTTGGATCCAATCAAACCCCGTATTGCTGGAGGTATTCCAGCATTCTCTGTTTCAGGGAATCGTCGAGGACGATTTTGCCATCGACAGGGCGGTTGTGGAGGTGGGCGAGGATGTCTTTTACGGTGACAATGGAAAAAACCGGAATGTTCATTTCCTGGCGGATTTCCTCGATCGCCGAGAGGCTGGATTGCCCCCGTTCCATGCGGTCCACGGAAACAATGACCGCGGCGACATGCGGATTGTTGTTGTGTTTCAGGATATCCAGAGTTTCGCGGATGCTGGTCCCTGCGGTGATGACATCCTCGATAATGACGATGTTTTCGGATCCATGGTATTGGTGTCCGATGAGGATGCCTTTTTCGCCATGGTCCTTGGCTTCCTTGCGGTTGTAGGTGACCGAAACATCCAGCCCGTGGCTGCGGGACAGCGCCACCGCCGTCGTCACCGCCAGCGGAATGCCCTTGAACGCCGGTCCGGACAGGTTATCGAAGGGAGCCGTCAGCTTGGCCAGAATCGCCTGCGCGTAAAATTCCCCCAGCCTGGCAAGCTGCGTCCCCGTGCGGTAGTTGCCCGTGTTGATGAAGTAAGGCGTTTTCCGGCCGCTTTTGGTGGTGAAATCGCCGAAGGTCAGAACACCGGACCGAACCAGAAATTCGATGAAATCCTGTTTGTACTGAAGCATAAAAATCCTTTTACTTATCGAGAGTGCGAAAACAGTCTGGATAGAGTCCGATTTTTTCAACCGGGATTTGCCGGATGCCCCGCTTCAACGCGGGCGAATCATCGGGCAGCCGGAAATCATGTCTGCCGACGCTGTAAAACTGCGGATCGGCGAAGAACAGGTTGTCCTGGAAGGTCAGATAATCGGTCTCCATCGTAAGCCCATCGGTGAGGTCCAGGGGTTTGGGACACTGGAAAAAGAGATTCCGCAGCACCTGATTCCCCTTCGCCAGCGCCGGGTCATCCTCCAGAATTACCGCCAGTTCGGGGTATTTTTCCGAATAGGGCGGCTTTGTCCCGTTGACCTCCGCGAGGGCATCGAAAAGAGTGGTATGGATGCCGTTGAAATAATCCTTCGCCCAGTCGATGCCCCTCTGGTCGATGTGCACCCCCTGTTCGCATTGAATGAAGTAATTGTTTTCGATGTGGTTGTCCCTCCCGCCGCCGACCAGAACGCCCCGCCGGGTCCGGGTGCAGATGTTATCCACAACCGTCGTGCCGCAGGTGAAGTCATCCAGATAAATCGCCTGGAAATCGCCCGTTCCCAGGTCGTGAAAGAAATTGCCCCGGATGAGATTGCCCCGCTGGGTCCAGTTTCGTCCCATGTAAAAAGCCCCGGCGTCGTTGGTTTCCAGTCCCACATGGTGAATGTCATTGTATTCGATGACATGATCGTTCCCGCTCAGCCCGATCGCCATATGCGGGGCGTCATGGATGAGATTGTGAGCGATCCGGTTTCCCACCCCCGCGGTGGAAATGGCGGTGGCCCCCGTTTTCCGCCAGCGGCTGTAATGGTGAATATAATTATTGACGGCGTACTGCGCGGCGGGAGTCAGGGTGTTCCGGTCTCCCCCGGACAGCGAAATTCCGCCGGTGCCGGTGTTGTAAATATCGCAGCTCAAAACGCCGTTCCGAGTTCCCCCGTGGATAGCAATCGCATTCCCGGCCAGATTCCGAAACACACAGCCGGCAATGCGATTCTGTTCGCCGCCTGTGATTTGGACGGGCGTTTCCAGCGAACATTCAAAAATCAGATTTTCAATCCGGATATGGGATGTGTTGTTCAGCGTAATCATGGGAAGATTCAAAAGGGAGACTGCAACCTGATTGTCCTGAAGAGGCTCCGGCGGATAAAAATAGAGGATCCCCGATTGCCGATCCAGATACCATTCCCCCGGAACGTCCAGCTCCGCCAGGATATTCAATCCGTAAAATCTTTGATTCTGCCGATATCCATAACCATGCTGCGGATTCTCCAGATGAATCATATACGTGTCCGGATCGATTCGGGAGATTTTCTGGTAGCTGTCGGACCAGTCCCAGAACCAGAATCCGTGAACCCACGCGTCATGTTCCCCGATCCAGCGAAGGATACGTTTGCTGTTCAGGATGATTTTACCGGCCGTGCGCCCGCGCCGGCCCCGTATATCCCCCCGGTTTTCTGCGGTGAGCCCGGAAACGGTTTCATACCGATAATTCGGCCAGCGGGCAATTTGCATCGGCTGGCCGAGGTAAAACAGCTCCATCCCGATTTTTCCGCTTGCCATAAAGGGGAGATATTCGGAGATTCCCAGCGATTTCAGGTCCGCTTGCACGATGTGATCGCGGATATCGGAATCCAGACGGCTGCGAATCGCCGCATCCTCGACGGCGCGGAATCCAGAGACGCTTTTTCCGCCCGTCAGCCGGACGGTCTGTTTTTTGCAGGCCCGCCAGGTGATCGGCGCCGAACTCGTCCCGCTGTCTTCCTGCGTAAGCTGGAGGGTTGTTGTGATGGGGTATGTGCCCTCCAGGAGGCAGACCGTGATGCCGTTTATCAACAGACTATGCGTAAGTTTGCAGTTCCGAACGGCTTCCTGGGCTTTCTGCAAAGAAGCAAAGGGCCCGTCGGTACGGGCGGCATTGGGAGCGGCAAGTCTCCCGGAAAATTGATCGGAGCCGTTGGGGGCCACATAGAAGGTTACGGGACCGCTTTGGCAGCCGACCAGCAGACAAAAGGCCGCGATTGTAAAAACACCAATAAGGTTCTTCATGCTCCGCTCCTTTCGCCTGGTTTCGGACGGCATGATTACACGTTGAGTTCGACCTGCTCGATGCGGGCGAATTTCCTGTATTTTCGAAGGGCCGGTTTAACGCTGTTCCGGAGAAATTCATCCACCTGCTGCGGGCAGCGCCCGATATACAAGGCGGGATTGAGGATGGCGCGAAGGTCAAGACCGCGAAACGCCGGATCGGCTTTGAGTCGTTCGAGCAGGTCGTTGGGTTTGCCGTGGTGTTTCACCTGGTCCGCGGCGGCCCGGCTGTGCCGGCGAATCCGTTCGTGGAGTTCCTGGCGGTCCCCGCCGGCCTGCACCGCCGCCATGAGAAGATTTTCCGTTGCCATGAACGGCAGTTCCGCATCCACCGCCGCGCGAATTACCTTGGGATATACGACGAGATTGCCGGTTACATTGTCGAGGATAATCAGGATGGCGTCCGCCGCGAGGAACGCTTCCGGGATCGACAGCCGCTTGTTGGCCGAATCATCCAGCGTGCGCTCAAACCACTGTTCCGCCGCCGTCATCGCCGGCGAAGTCGAAAGGCTCAGAATATAACGGGCCAGCGAGGTAATCCGCTCGCACCGCATCGGATTGCGTTTGTACGCCATCGCGGAGGAGCCGATCTGCGAGGTTTCAAACGGTTCCTCGATCTGCTTGAGATGGGCCAGGAGCCGCACATCGTTGGCGAATTTATGGGCGGACTGCGCCACCGCCGCAAGGGACGCCAGCACGTTCGCGTCGATTTTTCGGTTATAGGTTTGTCCGGATACCGGAGCGACGGCGTCGAATCCCATCTTTTTGGCGACAAGGGATTCAAGCTGGAGAACCTTTTTATGATTTCCGCGAAAGAGTTTCAAAAAGGAAGCCTGCGTCCCGGTCGTTCCCTTCACGCCCAGAAAACACAACGAATCGAGCCGGTGGGAAACCTCTTCGAGGTCCATCAGCAGATCATAGCACCACAGCGCAGCGCGTTTGCCCACGGTGGTGAGCTGGGCCGGCTGAAAGTGCGTGTAGGCGAGGGTGGGGAGGCGTCGATGCGTTTTGGCGAAGCGGGAGAGATTGTCGATGACCTTGAGGATTCTGCCGAGAATCAGTTCCAATGCGTATCGCATCTGGATCAGGTCGGTGTTGTCGCCCACATACGCGCTGGTCGCCCCAAGATGAATGATGGGCCGAGCCAGCGGCGCCGCGTCGCCGAACGTATGAACGTGGGCCATCACATCATGACGAAATTGTTTTTCATAACGCTCCGCGCGTTTGTAGTCGATATCTTCGAGATGCTGGCGCATCTGCCGAAGCTGGGCGGGCTTGATATCCAGACCGAGACGGGCCTGGGACTCGGCCAGGGCCAGCCAGAGCTTTCGCCAGGTGGAAAATTTGAAGTGGGGGGAGAAAATTTCCAGCATCCGCCTGGAAGCATACCGGCAGACCAACGGATTCTCATAAATGGCGTGTTTGGCTTTCATACCCGCAAGTGTACTGGAATGGCCGGGACCGGTCAATGGGCCTATTGAAATCGAAAAAGCGACTCCTGCGGAATGGGCGTTGACAAACGGGGGAGGATATGCGAAACTGACGGCCGTAAGGGCTTATAACCCGGAATATTACAAAAAACGAGCAAGGCAGGAAATTCCTGGAACTCAAATGGTAGTGGATGGTCGAATAGAAGAGAAAGCAGACCGCACGGTGCCTTCGGATGGCGCCGAGGAAGAACTCGTCCGGTTGAGCCGGGCGGGGGATATGGCCGCGTATGCAAGGCTGGTCGAGCGCTATCAGGATCGGCTTTATACCGTATTGCTTCGCATGGTCGGAAATCCGGATGACGCTCTGGAATTGACCCAGGATGCCCTGGTTCGAGCGATGCAGGGCCTCAAACGGTTTCGCGGACAATCCGGGTTTTATACCTGGCTGTTCCGGATCGGGTACAATCTGTGCCTGAATTACTGCCAGCGGCGCAAACGGGTAAAGTTTACCTCGCTGCAGAGCAATGCACAGCTCATGGGGCATCAGGCGGATGGGTTGGCGAATCTGGTTGACCGCGGAACGCCTTCCCCGGCGAAAAATGCCGAACTGCAGGAAAGCCATCAGCAGGTCCTGGCCGCTCTGGATCGGCTGGAAGAGCCTCTGCGGACCGTCGTTGTGCTTCGCGATATCGAGCAGATGGATTACGCCCAGATTGCCAAAATCATCGATGTCCCCGTCGGGACCATCAAGAGCCGTCTGTTTCGGGCCAGGATGACCCTTCGGGCCGAGCTGCTTGGAAAGATGAATGAATAAAAGAGTGTATCGAATATGGCGATGAAAGAAAATGACAGCGAATTTCAGGAACTGTTGAGTGCGTATCTCGACGGCGAACTGAATCCAGCCCAGGCGGAAAAGCTCCAGCGGCGACTGACGCAGGAGGAACAGGCCAAAGCCTTGCTGGACGATCTGAAAAAGGTTTCCGCGATGATCGGGGCCCTGCCGCGGGAAAAGGCCCCCGCCTTCCTCGCCGAGGAAGTGCAGCAGGAGATCGAGCGGGCGGCGCTGCTCAGCAAAGCCCCCGCCGCGGCGGAGTCCGCCGGACGGAATCATCTCTTGCTCCGGAAACTGGCCGCCGTCGCCGCGATGGTCATGCTGCTTGGTGCGATTGGAACCATTATTTACAGCATTTTGGGCAAAGAGTCCGCTCCGGCGGGGACCGCTTCGTCCTATACCGTTCCTCGTGTCGTCTCGAACGGATCGCCCGGCGAAATTTTCCGCTCCACGATGGATTCCGTGCGGGAAAAAGAAGAGACTGTAATGGCCGCCGGCGATTCCGCCAAAACGCAGCCCCGCGAAATTCCGGCCGCCGCGCCGGAGGCCCCGAATCGCCTCGCCACCGCCAAGAGTGCCGAACCCTCGGAAGCCGGAGAATACGGCTCGATTCATCTGGTGGTGTCAACCCGGCATGCGGATGCCTCGCGAGATCGAATCGAACAGGCCTTTGCGAATGCCGGCATCACCTCCGTGATTCGAAAACAGACCCAGGGGCTGCGGCAATTTGCCTTTTTATGCAGCAAGGCCCAGTTGACCCAGATCTATCCCGATCTGAACCCGTCCGAAGAAGGCCCTCTTCGGTTGAGAATTGCCTCCCTCGGCGGAACGGTGGAAGAGTTTCCCCTGGCCGATTTGAATCAACTCTTGTTGGTTGCCCGAACCCGCGGGCCGCAAGCCCAAAAGCAGGTGGCGATGGATTTTTCGCGGAAAACCTCTCTGAACACCCCGGAAACTGACCAGGAATTGCCCGGGCAGCCGGTGGAGGCGTGGCTGAATGAAATGATCGCCCAGGCCAGGCCGGAAATCAAGGATTTGCGGAATCTGGGCGGCGTATCCCCGGAAATACCCTGCCAAACCTGCCCTCAGGCGGCCGAGCCGCTCCACGCCAAAGACTCCCTCTGGACCGCCAATCCCGACGCCATGAGCGAAGAACCGCAAGCGTCGCTCCAAGAACCTTCTGCCTCGGCTCCCGCCATGTCGGATGAGGAACTGGTGGCGGTGGTTTTGGTCCTGAAGGAAGAAACGCCCTGATTCTATCGTTTATGGCTTTCGCGCAAGGATGATCAGATCTTGAAGGCGAAAGTCGGATTCAAAGGAACACGTCGCCTGGAGGACGATTTGCCGCGCAGAGCCGCTGAGATCGGGCAATTCCAGCGTGAGCCGGTAGCAGCGGGATATGCTGTCCCAGTGATTCTGGTTGGTTTGCAGGTCCAGAAGCGAAAGGTCTTGGACGCCGTTTTTCTCGAACCGTTTACCCCGCGGGTCGGAAAACGCCGGTCGATGCTGATACAATTCGAAACGGCACCGCATCAGAGCCTTCATGGGATCTTGAAACTGGTCACGAAGCTGGAGATAGACTTCGATCCGCGGAGGGAGTTTTTTCGCCGGATCGGCTTCCAGAATTTTCGTAAAAGCGGGCTGAAGATGGATGCTTTCCACATGAAATCCGGTGCCGATGGCGGCCGCGGGATGCGAATCCCCGATCCGGTTGCAGCCCAGCCCGGTCAGGCAAAGCAGGACGGCGCAAAGCGAAAAACAAATGGGTTTCATGGAGCGGCATCCTTGGCTTGAGAGTTGGCGGAAATCGATACGCCGGGATCCAGCTTCTCGATCAGGCGCGTCTGCCAGGAGCCAAACAGCCCCTGAGCGAAGATCGCCCCGCACAGGCATAGCCCCATATCCTTTTGCGCATCCCAGATATCCCCCTGCGAACCGACAAAGGATTCCGCGCCCTGCTCCAGGGCTTCCGACGCGAGCCATTCAATCAGCTCGTAGGAAGCGCTGATTGCCAGAGCCGCGCACGTCACTAGAAAAAACAGCCATTTTCCCGGCCGAAGCGGCGACGTGCGAAGCAGTACCTCGCGGGTCAGCAGCGCAGGCGTGACCCCCTGAAAAAAATGCCCCACCCGGTCGTAATGATTGCGGGATAGATCGAAGTGATCCCGAATCCAGTCGAACAGGGGCATTTTCGCATACGTATAGTGCCCTCCGATAATCAGAATGATGGAGAAAAACCAGATGAAAAAATACGTCAGGCTGGTCAGCGGAAATCGCCGGTACACCGCCAGAAGAATCGCCGTGCCGATCACCGCCGGCGCCACCTCCATCGCCCACGTAGACCACTCATAAGGCCGGATCATCGACCACGCGAATACTCCCGCCAGCGTGATTAGCAGCGTCAGGTGAAATCGTTGCGAAGTCGTGTTCGGCATGTCATTCCGCTTTCAGGGAGTTGGGTTGGGGGAATGGTCATCCCCCGGTTTTTCCGGTTCCGCCGGAGGAATTTCGGGAGAAGCCGCCGGGGAACTGGCCGGATCGGTGTCCGACGGTTCCGCCGAGACATAATCCGGCCCGATCGCGTTCGTCTTAAGAATATCAAAGTCGTGATACCCTTCGAGAACCTGTTGAATCACCCCGTTCCGGTCAATAAAGAAGGTCGTTGGAAAAGAAGTCACCAGCGGAAACGGTTCGGGCAGGTCCGATGCGCTGAAAATCGGATAGTTAATATTGTGCTTTGGAACAAAGGCCCGGAGAATTTCCGGAGATTCATCGCTGATCCCCAGAATCACCAGCTCATCGGGCGAGGTCGTCTTTCGCAGCTCCACAAAGTGCGGAATCTCTTTGACGCAGGGCGGGCACCACGTCGCCCAGAAATCCAGAATCACCCGTTTCCCCTTGCACTGCGAGAGAGTGAACGGCTTGCCGTCCAGATCGGTGGCCGTAAAATCGGGCGCCGGCTTTCCGATCCACACCTCCCAGGCGGGCTCCTCGATTCCCTCCGGCCATTGCTTTTGGATGTTGTGGAAATGCCAGACATAGAAAACCCCGAAGAGAATGCTCGCCAGAATCCCCAAAACAGACAGGATGATCGAGCTGATGCCGATGGATTTAAACAGGGATTTTTCGGATAGAATCACAATGGCCAGGCACAATCCCACCAACCCCTGAATCACCCCCGGGACAACCAGAAAGCTCAGGCACAGCGACAGAATTCCAAGAACCAGGGCGGCGATGGCGACCCCCAGCTTGGGAAGAGACGCCGGTTTGTCCGCATACGGGTATTCCTCCGGTGTCACGGGGGGGGGATACGGCGGTTCCGAAGCATCATAGGGTTCCATAGCGCAGTCCTTGAAAAAGGGTTAATCCATGGGTTCCGCTTCGCGGGGCAATACGGCTGCCCGCGAAGAAACAGGCCGCAAAGCCCGGTCGTGATACGCCCGAAGGGCTTTCCATCCCGAAAAAATGCCGAACAGCGCGAAAATATGAAACCCCACGGAAAGCCACTCCTGCGCCAAAACGTATATGATCCCGTCCAGAGCATATAAAACCATCCCGACCAGAAACGCCCAGGGACGTCCCTTGACCCCGAAATACCCGAACAGAACAAAAAGTCCGGTGAAAAGAACATCCAAAACAATCGCGATCACCGGCGCAAATCCGCCGATATCCCGCGCAATGACATCCAGAACCTGCGTGATTCCCAGGCCGATGATGAAAGTACGGTCGCTTCCGGCATGAAGGGCGATTGTGTTGATCACGGAAAGCCCCGCGATCCAGTAAAACCACCTCGCACCGGACTGGTGCGCTGTCGCCGCGGAAAGCTCCCCGCTCGGGACGGTCGAATCGGGAGATTCGGCCTCAGGCACAGCCGCTTCCGGTTCAGGAGGCGGCGTATGGACTCCGGACGATTGCGGGTCGGAAATGGGGGAATGATCCATGATACCAGTTCCTTTCTCAAATACAGTGTTCTTCTCTGAATGTCCAGCGATTCATGTTCCAGATATCCCGAATCAGGTATGAAAGGATTATACCCGCCGCCGGCCTCGAGAAAAGAGAAATTAAAAATTTTTCAGATGGTGCCCCATCTTGTCCCGCTTGGTCTTCAGATACCGGAGGTTGTGTTCGTTGGGCGGAATTTCAATGGGAATTTGCTCCACGATGGATATGCCGTAAATCCCGAGCCGCTGGGTTTTCAGGGGGTTGTTCGTCATGATCCGGATTTTTCGCAGTCCCAGGTCCCGGCAGATATGCGCCCCGATCCCGTAGTCCCGCTTGTCCGCCTTGAATCCCAGCCATTCGTTCGCCTGCACGGTGTCCATCCCCACATCCTGCAGGTGGTAGGCGTGGAGTTTGGGAATCAGCCCGATCCCCCGGCCTTCCTGACGCAGTTAAATTATCGACCCTTTCCCCCCCTGTTCAATCTTCCGCATGGACACAAGGAGATGATTCCCTCAGACGCATCTCTTGGAATGAAAAATATCCCCCGTCAGGCATTCGCTGTGAACACGCACCAGAACCGGTTCCTCCTGTTCAACGACATTCCCGCCGGCGTCCAGCATTCCCACATTCTTGCACAGCGCCAGATGCTCCTTCTCGTCGATCGCCGTTTTGTACCCGATCAGCCGAAACATCCCGCAATCTGTCGGCAGATCCACCGTCTCCACCCGGTGCACAAGCGATTCCTGCCGCATCCGGTATTCGATCAGATCGGCAATGGTGATTATTTTCAAATGGTGCGTCTTGCAAAATTCCAGAAGCTGCGGAACCCTTGCCATGGTGCCGTCTTCGTTCATGATTTCACAGATAACACCGGCGGGTTTCAATCCGGCCAGACGAGCAAGATCTATCGCGCCTTCGGTTTGACCGGCGCGGACAAGAACGCCTCCTTCGCGTGCACGAAGAGGAAATATATGACCGGGACGTGCCAGATCATGCGGCCCGCAATCCCCGCTCACCGCCGTCAGGATTGTATGGGCCCGATCCGCCGCCGATATTCCCGTCGTGATTCCCTTCATCGCGTCGATGGTCACTGTAAACGCCGTCCCCAGCCGCGCCGTGTTGTGCGGGGTTTGCGGATGAAGATGTAGCCGATCGCACGCTTCCTCCGTCAGAGGCAGACAGATCATCCCGCGCCCGTGGGTCGCCATGAAATTGATGATCTCCGGCGTCACCTTCTCCGCCGCGCAGACCAGATCCCCCTCGTTCTCGCGGTCTTCATCATCCACCAGAACAATCA
>CAZOTP010000026.1:17927-19078 GCA_964582655.1 uncultured Pirellulales bacterium
TAACCCTTGTTTTGGCCTTTGCCTTCGAACATCGGGCGCAGCTCCAATTTAAGGAGCCTTTCTTCCTCCATGGGAAAGCAAAGAATACCGCGGCCGTATTTAGTCATAAAATTTATATGCTCCGCCTTGGCGAAGGAAGCCGCCATAAGCAGGTCCCCCTCGTTCTCGCGGTCTTCATCATCCACCAGAACAATCATTTTGCCCCCCCGGATATCCTCGATCGCCTCGGTTATCGTATTAAAATCCATGCTCTCTATGCGTATGTCCTTTAATGGCAAAAGGTTGCGAAAACAACGCCCGGCGCTGCCTCCACGGTATTATAGCCATGAGCATGGGGATTGTGCAGGGGGAAAATGGGTGTTTTTTGAATTGGGATATGATATTCTCCCCTGTCTGAAAATCCGTGGCAGGAGACATGAATGGACACGGCAGGTTTTCTACTGGGCGAAAGTCGCCTGGGCAATCCCGATTATGGGATCCTGGTCGCCTATTTCGCGCTCATGCTCGGAATCGGGGCCTACTATTACCGCTCCATGAAACGCTCGAAGGACTATTTCAGCGGCGGCAATCAAATCCCCTGGTGGCTCAGCGGAGTCTCCTTCTACATGAGCTGTTTCAGCGCCTATGGCTTTGTCGTCTATTCCGGACTGGCCTTCAAGTACGGTTGGCTCGCCGTCACCATGTTCTGGACCTTCATCCCCGGAACCCTTCTCGGAGCGTTCCTGTTTGGCCCCCGCTGGCGGCGAACCCGCGTCGAAAGTCCCGTCGAGTACCTCGAATCGCGATACAGTTCCACACTCCGACAGTTATTTGCCTGGCAGGGAATCCCCGTCAAACTTGTCGATGATGCCCTGAAAATCGTCGCCATCGGGATCTTCCTTTCCGCCAGCCTGGGACTGGATTTGAAAATTTCCATGATCGGTTCCAGCGTCATTATGCTGATTTATACCTTTATGGGCGGCCTCTGGGCGGTCGTCATTACCGATTTTGTCCAGTTTGTCGTGATGATTGCCGGCGTGCTGGTCCTCTTTTTGCTCTCGATTCTCAAAGCGGGGGGGTTGGAAGCCTTCCTCCAGAAATCTCCACCCGGTTTCTTTTATCCCGGCGCCGGGGGGGAGTTCGGCTGGGGCTATATCGCCGCGATGAGTTTC
>CAZOTP010000027.1:0-18747 GCA_964582655.1 uncultured Pirellulales bacterium
GGGAGCGGATGATCGCGGTTCTGGGGGGCGGCGGCGGGGGGGGGCATATCCGGGCCGAGGGGGCGTGCTCGCCGGAGTGTTTCATGAATTTGTCGGCGGCGGGTGTGGAGGAAGAGGGTTCGCAGCGCCGTCTTTTGCTGGGGGCGCTGGGGCAGGTTCAGCGGACGGGCACGGCGGTGGTTCTGCCGGGCAAGGGCGGATCGGACCTGTTTAACGGCGGGATGGGAGAGCAGGCGATGAACGAATCGCCTCATACGCTGCTGTTTGTACCCGTGCTTCGGGGATCTTCGCTGTGGGGCATCCTGCTTTTGATTTCGCCGGCGGATGTGGACCCGCGGGCGGTGCGGGGGTATCTGGGATTTGTGATGGGGCTGTGCGAGCGGGCGGGGTCGTATTTGCGGGGCAAACAGATTCAGGATCTGGAAGGGCAGCTCCAGCGGTCGGAGCGGTTTCGGGAGTATGTCAGCGCGGTCCACAGCAGCCTCGATCCGAAACGATCCTGTTATGCCCTGGCGAATTACGGGCAGGAAATGCTGGGCGTGTTCCGGTGCATGGCGGGGACGTACAACAGCCGGGGGAAGTTCCGGATGGAGGCGGTGTCGGGTCTGGAATCGGTGGCGGTGAAGAGCAGTTTTGTGCAGCGGATCGGGAGAGTCGCCCGGCAGGTGTGCCGCAACGACAAGGCGCTGGTGGTGGATAATCCCGACGCCGTGAGGAATCAGGATGTGCCGGGAGATGATCTGGTGAACGAGGCCCGGCTCTACATGCTGGAGGCCGAATCGCTGGTGATGGGGATTTTCCCGATCCGGCACGAGGGACACGTGGTGGGGGCGCTGGTCGTGGAAAAGGCCAACGAAGAGGGATTCTACGAGAAGCAGCGCAAGCAGATTGAAGGGCTGCTGTCGGAGGCGGGCATTGCATTGGAAAACGGGCTAACGTACCGGCAGATGCCGCTTTCGTGGGTCACCGGCGGGCTGGGAAAGCTTCGGGACCGGATTTACCGGACGCCCCGTTCGCGCCAGTGGTTCTGGGGCAGCGTGGCGGCGATGGTGATTCTGCTTCCTTTTGTGATTCGCAAGGAAATCAAGGTGGTCGGCGCGGCGGAGCTGATCCCGCAGGAGGCGCGGATCGCCTACGCGCAGCAGGATGGGAAAATCGAGACGATTATGATTCCGCCGAACCGGCAGGTGGTAAAGGGGCAGGTGCTGGCGAAACTGGACACCCGCCTCATCGACAGCGAAATCGACCGCGTGACCAACTCCATCGCGGAAACGACGATCGAGCGGGATCAGGCCGTGAACAACCGCCAGATGACGCAGGCGCAGCGGCTGGACAGCACGCTGAAGGCGATGAAAGCGGAGTTGAAGAAATATGAGCTGATGCGGGAGGAGTATTCGATTTGCGCGCCGGTGGCCGGGCAGGTCATCACGCGGGAGAGCCAGATTCGGCTGCTGGCGTCCAAGCCGGTGTCGCGCGGCGAGGCGGTGCTGGAGATTGTGCCCCAGGAATGCACGTGGAATCTTCTGGTGAATGTCCCGGAGGGGGTGTCGGAGGATTTGCTCAGGGCCTACGATGACAAGGAACGGAAAGAGCCGCTCAAGGCGAAGGTGATTTTGAACGCCTATCCGGACCAGATTTTCGAGACGGAGGTGATTTCGATAACGCCTCGAGCCGTGGTGGATATGACCCAGAAGGATGAATACCGCAACGCGATCGAGGTGAAGGTGGCCGAGCCGGCGGGTTTCGTGAAGGAGGTGGGGCAGCCGCGACAGGGGATGGAGGGCAAGGTGTCGATCGAATGCGGCAAGCGAAGTTTGTTTTACGCGGTGACGCATGAGTTCGCGAATTTTATCCGAATCAGTTTGTTTTAGCCGATTTTTTCGCCAAGAAGGCGCGGAGGCCCCCGGGAATCCCGAAGGATTGTATGGAGACATCCGACCAAGGCGAGGGCGGCGAGAAACACGATTACGGAGGGGACCGGCGGACGACTGGAAACAATGAAGATTGGAACTGGAACAGGAAACGAACGTATGAAACGGAACACGGTGATGCGGGCGATTGCGGCGGGCGGTTTGCTGCTGGGATGCGTACTCTGGCTTGGGAGTTTTCCCGTGCAGGGGCAGGAGGAACCGGCGCCATCGCCGGAGCTGTCGTATTCCTCGTTTGTGCAGCCCCAGCGCGTGGTGGTGCTCAGCACGATGGTGAACGGGCTGGTGTCGGAGGTCCGCCATGAGCCGCAGGAGTTTGTCCGAAAGGACGAGACCATCGTGCAGCTCGATACGACGCTGATGGAGCTGAGCGTGAACAAACTGCGGTCGCAGATCGAGATGGATACGGGCCGCGATGAAGCGAGAATCAATCTGCAATACAGCCGGGACAACCTGGAGATCGTGCAGAAGCTCTACGATACGAAATTGACGGATGAAGTCCGCGTCGGTTCGATCAAGGAATTGAAAGAGGCGACGCAGAGGAAGGAAATCGCCGAGCTGGGCGGGAAGAAGGCGGAGCTGAACATTCGGCTCCTGCAGTATCAGTTGTCGGAGAACGAGGAGCTTTTGAAGCGGCATTCCATCACGTCGCCGATTGACGGGGTGATCGTGCCGTTCACCAGCGTGCGGAGCCTGGAGGAGCGGAATTTGAAGCGGATCGAAGCGGGGGAAACCGTGCAGGCCGGCCAGATCGCCGCGGCGGTGATGAAGGTGGACCGGCGGCGGGTGGCGTGGCCTCTGCCGGTGGAGCAGGTGAACCAGGTGAAACTCGGTCAGGCGGCGACGGTGTATGTCCAGGGCGAGGGGGAGTCGGGACTGCCGGGCGAGGTGGTGTTCAAGAGTCCCACGATTGAAACGACGGGCCAGTTTACTATCGAGGTGGAATTCGCGAATCCCGCGGCGGCGGAGGCGGAAACGGCCCGCGGAGCGTATCCCTATCAGATCCGGCCGGGGATGCGGGCGCGGGTGGAGCTTCGCTGAGACGAAGCCGGGATGCGATGGGGCATGAGGATGCTGTGAGCGGGATGCGATGGCACTGAATGAGAAGGATATTGCGAATCGTTTGCCGGCCGATGAGCCGCTCCCCCGGCTGCGCCGGGAATTGAAGCGGACCCGGCAGATCTACGACGGGCAGCCCTACTGGGTGTACAAGGATCCGCTGTCGCTTCGGTATTTTCGGTTCAACCGCGAGGAGTCGTTCGTTCTGGAGCAGCTTCGCCGCGGGGTGACGCTGGGGGAGCTGCAGGAGGCGCATCGGAAAGAGTTTCACAGCGATCTGTTGAACGCGCAGGAGCTGGGCGCGTTTGTCCGCAGTCTTCTGGAGAAGAATTTGCTGGAGATGCGGCATCCGGAGCGGGACCGGATGTACTATCAGCAGCATCGAAGACGCTGGCGGGGCAGGCTGCTGGGGCAATTGAGCAACTTCATGTTTTTCAAGATTCCGCTGTTTGATCCCGATCGCGCACTGACGGCGATTCACCGGCGGGTGAGCTGGATCTGGACGCGAGGCTTTTTCCTGCTGTATCTGGTCTTTCTGGCGGCGGGTCTGAGCCTGGTGATTCGGCGGTGGGAGGATTTCCGGGGAATGTTCGCGGATTCCTTTTTTACGCTGTATAATGTCCCGCTTCTGCTGCTGGCGCTGTACATCATCTGGACGTTTCACGAGTTCGGACACGGGCTGACCTGCAAGCATTATGGCGGCGAAGTGCATGAGATGGGATTTATCTTTCTGGTGTTCAGCCCGTTTTTTTACTGCAATGTCACCGATTCGTGGACCTTTCCGAACAAATACCACCGGATTGTCGTGACGGCGGGGGGCATCCTGACGGAGCTGTTCTTCGCCGCTCTCGCTTCGTTCGTGTGGTATTTCACGGCGGCGCCGGGATTTCTGCATTCGATGGCGTTCAATATCATCATCACCTGTTCCTTTTCGACGATTCTGTTCAATTCCAATCCGCTGCTTCGCTATGACGGATATTACATGCTGATGGATCTGATCGAGGTGCCGAATCTGCGAAAGCGGTCGAACGATTATATTCAAAATCTGTTTGTGCGGTTCGTGCTGGGCGGGTATCCGGCGGAAATGCAGGAGGAGCACCGCTTCCGCTATGTTTTCCCGCTCTATGCGATTGCGGCCTATATCTACCGGTGGTTTATTATGTTTGTCATCCTGTATTTTGTGTATCACATGCTGGAGCAGGTTCGGCTGGTGTGGGTGGCGCGGGGGGTGGTGGTGATTTCGTCGATCACCATGCTGCTGGTTCCGGCGGTCAAAGGCGGACAGCGTATCGTTTCTCAGCGCGAATCGCTGGGGATTACCAACAAACGGCTGATGGGAGTCCTGGCGGTCTTGGCGGTGATCCTGGGGTTCGTGCTGTTCTGGCCGATGGAGCAGCATGTGACGCTGAACTTCGTGCTGGAGCCGGCCAAAATGCAGTGGGTCCGTTCAGACATTCCCGGCCGGGTGGAGTGGGTGCAGGAGAGCCTGCCGGACGGAAAAAGCCGAATGCGAATTCAGGGGGGGCGCATGATGGCGGAAGGGGAACTGGCGGCGCGCCTGGAGAACCGGGAGATTCAGGCGGAACACGCCAAGAAGCTGGCGGAACTGGAGCTGGTCAAGACGGATCTGGCGTATTATTCCCAGCGGGGGCAGGCGGCGCGGGAACAGCAGAAAAAGCAGGAACTAGAAAAAATCCAGCAGGATTTGAAACGCCTGGATGAGATGCTGGATCAGATGCAGGTGAAGGCCCCGTTTGCCGGGCGCGTCCTGATGCAGGACCAGTTTCTCTGGCGGATGGCCGGCGCCTATGTGCAGGCGGGCGAGCCTCTCTTTTTGCTGGCGGACGACAGCGTCTTGCAGGCGAAGGTTCTGGTTCCGGAAAAGACGTTCGCCCGGATTTTCAAACGGGGCGGCAATCTGGGGCAGGCCTCGCGGTTGATGCTGTACGGATTCCCGAAGGATGTCTTTTCGGGCCGGGTGATTCACGCCAGTCTGCACCGGGAAGAGCACATGGGGGAATTCGGGGAAAAGATGGCGCTGAGCAACAAGGTGGGCGGCGAGGTGGTCACGGAGCATGATCCGGTAACCAACCAGGAAAAACCGGTGGAAGCGGTGTACGAGGTGGCCATCGAAATCGAGCCGGGACAGATGCCTTCCTCGGCGCGGTCGTACATGTCGGGACGGGTCCAGATTGACTGCGGCTCCAGCACGCTGTATCGGTGGGGATACGATTCGCTGCTTCGGTTTATCTCGCCGGAAGTTCGGCTGTAATCTCGCGGAATAATTTTAAGTGCTTTCATATCAATCGCTTATGGATTGATCGCGGATTCCTCTTGCCCGAATGAGAATCCGTGGTAAGAATGCCGATAGGCAGACTGTGCGATCTTGCGATAGCGGTGTGATCAATTCCTGGTCCGATACGGAGAATCCGCAATGACACAGATGATGATGAACGAAAGAACGGGTTTGGGTGTATCGATTTGTCCGGAGGAAATCGGGGCTTTGCTGGAGAAGGAATGGCTGCTGACCAACAGCCGGGGGAGTTATGCCTCGGGCACCGTGCTGGGGTGCAATACGCGGCGGTATCATGGGTATCTGATCGCCTCGCTTCGTCCGCCGGTGGAGCGGGTGGTGACGGTGTCGAATCTTCTGGAGACCGTACAGCGGGGCGGGCAGCGGTATGAGATTTCGAATTTCGAATTTTCCGACCGGCTGCATCCGCAGGGATATCGTTTTTTAAAGCAGTTTCATCAGCAGGACGGCGTGCATTTCGAGTTTGAGCTGGGCGATCAGATGCTTCGAAAATCGATCTACCTGTCATATGAACAGGATCTGGTGATGGTCAGCTATGAGTTTTCCGGATCGGACGAGGAGACGGAGCTGGATGTGATGCCGATGGTGGCGCTGCGGGATTTTCATTCGCTGCAGTCGAGTTCCAGTCCGATGGAGGCCGAACTGGAGGATTCGGTTGTCACGGTGCATACGCTGGATCCGCACGGGCCGGCGGTGCATTTGTATATGCCGGAAGGGCAATTCCACCGGGGGACGGACTGGTGGTATGCGATACGGTACCGCCAGGAGCAGCGGCGCGGACAGCATGATTATGAGGATGTGTGGGTGCCGGGGTCGTTCCGGGTGAAGTTCCGCGGGGAGAAACGGCTGGTCCTGGTGATGCAGGCGACCGCGGGATGGGAGAGGCATGGGCTGATGGATCTGGATCTGGATTCGCTGATCGAGGATCTGCGCCGCCGTCGGCGCAGCCTGGTGGAACAGGCCCAGGTTCGGGATGAATATGAAGAATCGCTGGTCAAAGCGGCCGACCGGTTTATCGTTCGGCGGCAGATTCAGCAGCAGGGGGAGTCGGCGAGCATCCTGGCGGGCTATCCCTGGTTTGCGGACTGGGGGCGGGATACCTTTATTTCGCTGCCGGGGCTTTTGCTGTGCACCCGGCGATTCGCCGAAGCGCGAGAGGTGCTTTCGACCTTCGGCGCCTATCTGGACGGCGGACAGATCCCCAACCGGTTCGACGACTACGGCGGTCCGCCCCATTACAACAGCATCGACGCGTCGCTGTGGTTTGTTCACGCGGCGTACGAATACCAGCGAATCAGCGGGGACCGGGCGACGTTCGACCGGGAATACTGGCCGATGCTCGAACAAATTGTCGGTTCATACCACAGCGGCACGCGGGACGGAATTCACGCCGATGCGGACGGCCTGATCATGGGAGGGGACGCCAATACGCAGTTGACCTGGATGGACGCCAAGTGCAACGGCGTGGCGTTTACGCCCCGCTACGGAAAGCCGGTCGAGGTCAATGCGCTGTGGATTCATGCCCTTCGAGTTCTGGCCCAAACCGGCGCGACGGAAGAAATTCGACGCAAATACGAAATCAGGGCGGAAAAGGCGGAAGAGAGTTTTCTGCGATTGTTCTGGAACGAAAAAAACGGGTATCTGAACGACTGCGTGTATCCGGACGGGGGCGTGGACGCGGGCGTGAGGCCGAATCAGATTTTCGCCGTCTCGCTGCCGCACTCCTGTCTGAGCGAAGACCGGCAGCGAAGCGTCGTGAATACGGTGCAGGAGCATCTGCTGACGCCCTACGGCCTGCGAAGCATCAGCCCCCGCGACAGTCGATACCGGGGACACTATCAGGGCGACCAGTTCCAGCGGGATTCGGCGTACCATCAGGGAACGGTGTGGAGCTACCTGATCGGGCCGTTTGTGGAGGCGTACTTGAAGGTGAACCGCTTCAGCGCCGAATCGCGGCAGCAGGCCCGGGCGTTCCTCGATCCGCTGCTGCGGCACATGGAAGAGGATGCCTGTCTGGGCAGCATCTCCGAAATATTCGACGGGGACTGGCCCCACCGCCCGCAGGGATGCGTGGCGCAGGCCTGGAGCGTGGGCGAACTGCTGCGGTGCAAAAAACTGATTGATACGGAATGAACATTCCGGTTTAATCCGCGACCGCGCAAAAAAAGACACGGGAAAAATCCCGTGTCCGTACATTCTTCCAGGCCCCGTCCTTAATCCCGGGAATAGCGTAAAAACACCTTGTCGAGCTGGTCGGGGGAGCGGGTCCCGTCGTAGAGCAGAACGAAAAAGCGGAACCTGGCGGACTGCCCCGGCGCAAGAGTCAGTTCCAACGGTTTGGGATCCGGTTCCTGGTTCGCTTTCTGGAAGTCATACTGCCCCAGCGGATTGGCGGCGAACAAGCCGTAGTCCCGGGCGTGCCAGTACGTGGGAAAGTTCGTGCTGCCCGGCAGGTTGAACATCGCGACGCCCACGGATTTCTCGTTCTTCACCCCTTCCAGCCGCACCCACACCGCGCGTTTTCCCCACACGCCTTGCTCCTCCTTCAGACCGTGATTGTTGAGGTAATGCGATGTGCCGCCCTTGGCAACGCCCCGCAGCGGATCGGCCAGACGCAGCGCGAACATCCCTTCCTTGGTGTCTTCAAACGTGATTTTCTGGTCCTGCGCGGTCAGGGTGATGTCAAAATCAATCGCCCATCCCTCCGGGAGAACTTCGAAGGTCATGGCTCGGTTTTCCTGAAGAAGCACATTCGACTGCGTGTCTACCCAGTGACAGAGTGTCCGGAGAACGCCCTTCCCGTCGCCAGGCCTGCTTTCGAGCGCCTTGATGTGACGGATTTGCGGAGGGGAGGTTTTATTTCCCCAGAACCCCACGCCGTTGACCTTGTCGTAGGTGAAGAAAATTCCGATATGGTGCGGATGATCGGTTGTTTCGCCGGTGTCCTGTTCGATGGGAAACCGGCGGTTGACGGCGACTCCGCCCGGTGTTCGGAGAGGATACAGTACGGGTTTGGTCAGTGTTTCCTCAAAGCGATAACTGGTGAAAAGCTGATCCCCGATCAACACGTCGATCTGGGTCGGTCTCTCGACAAACTCCACCCGAGGCGGACTGCCGCAGCCGGCAAAAAGGATGGATCCCAGCAGAACAAAAAAGCAAATCCCGAAACCATTCGCGTTCATACTTGCCTCCGGATTGATAAGCAGATGAAAAAAGCGGTCTGAGCCGCCAAAGCCCAGACCGCCGGTCATTCAAAACAATTACACTGCATCGGGAATCGTATAATTCTTCCGCTGCACGGGGCGCTTCAGCATCGCATCCGCTTCCTTGTCGTTTACGAACGATTCCGTCTTGCCGTCGAAGGTGAGGTCCCGGTCCAGACGGTAGGAGATGTTCGCCAGGTGGGGCAGAACCGACGAGATATGCCCGGACTCGATGTCGGAGGTGAGAAGTTTGGGATCTTCCGCCCGGACGGCGTCGATAAAGTTGCCGAAAATATCATCTCCGACGGCCCCGGCCAGATTCATGGGATCGGCGGATGCGGCGGACGCTTCCTCCTTCTTCTGCGAGGCTTTTCCGGTTTCCGAAGAGGGACCCGGTTCTCCGTTTCGTCCCATGTAGGTGTACCACTTGCTGCCGTTAATGACCATCCAGCCCTCGGAGCCGTAGAACAGGTTTCCGATGGCGCTGTCTTTTCCGAACGCATCCGATTCCTTGTTCGTGTACCACCCCCGGACCTCGAACTGGAGAATCTTTCCGTCCGCGTAGCGATACACCGCCGACTGCGTGTTCGCCGTCTCCTGAATGCCGCCCTTCCAGACAAAGCACCCGCCCATCGAGCGGACTTTCACGGGATGCTCGTTCTTATTCAGCCCCCACCGCGCCACGTCGAACTGGTGAGGCCCCTGGTTGCCGATATCGCCGTTGCCGTAGTCCCACTGCCAGTGCCATTCATAATGGAACCGGTTCTTGTTGAACGGCCGTTCCGGCGCCGGCCCGATCCATTCGTCGTAATGCACGCCGGCGGGCACGGGGGAATCCGGCACGATCTCGACGTTGTGACGCGGCTTGTAGCACAGTCCGCGGGCCATATACACATCCCCGATAATTCCCTTGTGGAGAAGCTCGATGGCTTTCTGAACGCCGCTCTTGGATCGGTTCTGGAACCCCACTTGCACCACCCGGTTGTACTTGCGGGCCGCTTCCACCATCTTCCGCCCTTCCCAGATGTTGTACGAGGCGGGTTTCTCCACATAGACGTGCTTGCCCGCCTGACACGCCCAGATCGTGCCCAGCGCGTGCCAGAAGTTCGGCGTCGCAAACGACACCGCGTGGATGTCCTTGTCGTCAAACACCTTCTTCATGTTCCATTCCGTCGCCGGTTCATAGCCCTTGACCAGCTTCACGCGGTCGGCGAACAGGTTTTCATCCACATCGCAGAGCGTCTTGACATGGACGTTCTTCATCTCGGCAAAACTTTCGATGTGGCTTTCGCCCCGGCCTCGAATCCCGATCACGGCAATATTGAGCCGTTCGTTGGCGCCGAGGACTTTCGCCTTGGCAGGCCGGGCCATTGCCCCGGAAAGCAGCGAAGCCGCCGCCAGCCCGCCCACCGTCTTGCCGCTTTTCGACAGAAAATCGCGTCGTGTAATCCGCATGATAGCTCCTTTCCAAACTGGAAAATGCATAAAGGGATAATGGATATCCTTTCGCCCCGCCTGGGGCAGGGCAAAACCAAAACAGGGTACGATCAAACTTGATCCGAAATCACATATGGTTCGCGATACACCGCCCGGCGGAGCATCGCGTCGGCGTCCCGGTCGTTGACGAATTTCTCGTTTTTCCCGTCAAACGTCAGATCCCGCTTGAGACGATACGAAATGTTCGCCAGGTGCGGCAGGATGGTCGAAATGTGTCCGGACTCCACGTCGGAAGTCAGCAGCTTGGCATCGTTCGCTTTGACGGCATCGATAAAGTTGCGGAATATCTGTTCGTTGGGCGCGCCCTGAAGATTCATCACCCCGCCGGTTTTTTCCTGCGGTTTGCCGTCGTCCTTTTTGGACGTCGGACCGGGTTTGTTTTCCCGACCGAGGTACACAAAGTAGTCATCCCCCTTGATCGCCATCCACCCTTCGGAACCGTAAAAGAGATTTCCCACGGGAGTGTCGCCGTACCAGTCGCCGGCTTCCTCGTTGGTGTACCACCCGCGAACCTCGAACTGCAGAATCTTGCCGTCGGCATATTCGTAAATCGCCGTCTGCGTGTTCGCCGTTTCCTGAATGCCGTTTTTCCAGGCGAAACACCCGCCCATCGAGCGGATTTTCACCGGCGAATCCTCCTTTTGCAGGCCCCACCGGGCGATGTCGAACTGATGAGGCCCCTGATTGCCGATATCTCCGTTGCCGTACTCCCATTGCCAGTGCCAGTTGTAATGGAACCGGTTCACGTTGAAAGGCCGCTCCGCCGCAGGCCCGATCCATTCATCATAATGCACTCCCGCCGGAACCGCCGAATCCGGCACAGCCGCGATATTCCCCCGCGGCTTGAAGCACAGCCCCCGCGCCATGTACACCTCGCCGATCACGCCCTCGTGAAGCAGCTGGATCCCTTCTCGTACCGTCGGCTTCGAGCGGTTCTGGAATCCCACCTGCACAATGCGCTTGTATTTCCGCGCCGCTTCCACCATCTTCCGGCCTTCCCAGATGCTGTAGCATGCCGGTTTCTCCACGTACACATGTTTGCCTGCCTGGCATCCCCAGATCGTCCCCAGCGCGTGCCAGTGGTTCGGCGTCGCCAGCGAAACCGCGTCGATCTCCTTGTTGTCGAGCACCTTGCGGTAATCCCATTCCGTCGCCGGGGCGATATTGAATTTTTTCTGCAGTTCTTTCAGCGAATCGGCATACAGATTTTCGTCAATGTCGCAGAGGACCGATAGATTCACATCCTTCATGCCCGCGAAACTGCGGTAATGGTTTTTTCCCCGGCTGCGGATGCCGACCACGGCCACATTCACCCGCTCGTTGGCGCCCATCACCTTGGCGCTGGCAGGCCGGCTCATCGCCTGCGACACGAATGTCGAGGCGGCGGCCAGGGAAGCGGCGGTTTTCCCGCTCCGGGCGAGAAACGTTCTCCGGCTGATCGGATTGGAAGGGTCCATCAGTATTCTCCTTGTGCTAAAAATAATTCACACAAAAAAACCTTAGGGGTAAATCGTCTCGGAGGCATTGGCTTTAACATCATATCTTTATAACACCCAAAACCGCCAAAAGACAGGGAAAAAATTCCGCCCGGAGGAAAAATGGACTACTTGGCCGAGGCCTGTTTTCAGGCCGTTCATAATAAATGTAACATCTTGTTGAAAAATAGGTTACGATTTTTTAGACGCCTTTTTCCAAGGTTTTCCGTCAGCCCCTGGACACCCGGTCCCCTTGTCGGGGGCACATCTGACGAACAAGAAAATAGATGTTGTCAAAACGGGGGGGGCTATGCCATAATCGGCGAAACGAATGGATTGATCTGGGCAATATAGCGGATACCTTGAGGAGATGATATGAAGACCGAAAAAACGACGTTCGCGATTTTTCTGGGAAATCGGGGCTTTTTCCCTGCCAGCTTAATGGACCAGGCCCGGACCCAGCTTCCAAAGGTTCTCAAAAAGCTCGTGCATAAGACGATTCTGATGGACGCCGCCGCCACGCGCCATGGCGCGGTCGAAACCCCCGCCGAGGGCCATCTCTTTGCCGAGTTTCTCCGGAAAAATCGCGGGAAATTCGGCGGAATCATCGTCTCCCTCCCCAATTTCGGCGATGAAACCGGCGCCGTGGAAGCCCTCAAGGAAGCCGAGGTCCCTATTTTTATCCAGGCCTATCCCGATGAGCTGTCCAAAATGGCCCCCGAAGTCCGTCGCGATTCCTTCTGCGGCAAATTCTCCATCATGGATATGTTCTATCAGTATGGCATCAAGTTCACCGCCTTCAAACCCCATACCGTCGATCCCGAAAGCGAAGCCTTCGCCGAGAACATCCGCCAGTTCGACTCCGTCTGCCGCGTCGTCAACGGATTGAAGGGAATGGTTGTCGGCGCGATCGGGGCCCGCACCACGGCGTTTAAAACCGTTCGAATCGATGAAGTCGCCCTCCAGCGCTGCGGGATCACGATGGAAACCCTCGATTTGAGCCATGTCTTTGCCCGCATGGAAAAAATCAAAAAGGATGAAGCCTACAAAGCCAAACAGCAGGCCCTGCGGCTCTGCGCCGACTGGAAGGGAATACCGGCAGCCGCCGAAGATAAGATCGTTCGAGCCGGCGTCGTCATCGACCAGTTGATCGAGGAATACCAGATGGATGCCATGGCCATCCGCTGCTGGGTGGAATTTCAGCAGCTTCTGGGCATTTCCCCCTGCGTGCTGATGGGCGAGCTGAACGACCGGGGCGTCGCCGCCGCCTGTGAAGTCGATATCGGCAACGCCGTCGCCATGCACATCCTCAAATGCGCCGCCGCCGCGCCGGCCACCTGCCTCGACTGGAACAACAATTACGCCGACGAGGAAAACAAGTGCATTCTCTTCCACTGCGGACCGGTCCCCCGAAGCCTCATGGTCGGCAAAAAAGGACGAATCGAAGATCACCTCATTATCGCCAACAGCGTCGGCAAAGGCTGCGGCTATGGCTGCAACGTCGGCCGGATCGCCCCGATGGACTTCACCTTCGCCAGCATGATGACCTGGCAGGGCAAGCCCCGCTTTTATCTGGGCGATGGCGAATTCACCGCCGATCCGATCCCCCCGGAATTCTTCGGCTGCGCGGGCGTGGCTAAAATCCCGCAGCTTCAGGATGTCCTCCTCTATGTCGGCAAAAACGGATACCGCCATCACGTCAGCGCAGCGCCCGGACATGTCGTGCCGTCGATCCGCGAAGCCCTCACCAATTATCTCGGCTTCGAAGTCGCCGTCCCGCAGGATCGGTAAAACGATCCCCGGTTAATCGTGTGTTGCTGTGAATCTCGTTTGATCGAATCCGGAGAATGGAATGTGGATTGACAGGATGGTTTTTTGTGCCCTTGAATAGTACTGGAAAGGTTCTATGAAGCAAGAGGCAAAGGGTGTGGTTCGGCTGATCGGCCTGGCGGTGTGGGGGTGGATACTGTTTGGTTTTGCAGGAATGGCAATGGCGGATGGGGGATTCTATTCGGAAAAAGCGTTCGCGAAGAAGCCGACAATTCCTGTGCAGCGGGCGGTTCTGGTTTACAAGGGAGGGGTCGAGACCCTTACTATTGAATCGGCGCTGGAAGCGGAGGGGAAGCAGTTCGGCTGGGTGATTCCGCTGCCAAATGTACCGACGAAATTCGAGAAGAGTTCCCCTGGTTTTTTGAAAACGCTGTCTCTGGTTGTAGGGCCAAAGATCGGGCATGATTATACAGGGCTAATCATATTGGCAGGTCAGCTCGCGGTGCTGGTCACAATCTGGAGTCTGATCCTGTGGTTGACTGGCTATCGTTTATTAGATCTCTTATTGCTCATCGTAATCAGCGAGCTTGTGGTTTCAACTATGATGCCCGCTCTTGCCGGGGCGGGTATGTCGCCCGCGATGAAAACGGAGGGAGTTATGGTTCGGGAGGCGATTGACATTGGGAGCTATTCGATCCAGGTGGTGGAGGCGCAAGATGCAGGCGCGCTGAGCGAGTGGCTGGAGGAGAACGGATTTCGAGGGCTGACGGAGGAGGATCGGAACATTGTGGAGGATTATATCGCAAAGAAGTGGTGTTTCGTGACCGCCAAACTGAAGCGAGAGGGACCAGGATTCAGCCGGCCTCATCCGCTTACGGTTTCGTTTGAGACAAGCCGGGCGGTCTATCCGATGCGGCTGACTGGTCAAACGGGAGCCCCCGTGTACCTGGAACTGTACGTGATCGCAGAAAGCAGGGCAAGACATCCTTCACTGCGGCTGGAATTTGCTGACCAGTACTATTTTTCCAAAGGGTACTTGTCTGATTCGTATGAATCCGTGAAATATCATGAAGAACTTTGTCATCCAAAAGCGTTTGAGGTAATGTGGGATGGGTGTGTGGTGAGCAAGCTGTGCAGCACGTTGCAGCCGTCGCAGATGAAAGAGGATTTTTATCTGGAGAGGGGATCTGCGGAGTCGGAGCGGATGACATATTACAGCCAACGCGGAGCGCGGGGGATGGGGCTTGTCTTGGCTCTGTTATTCTGGAGCGCTGGGCTGCCGATCAGTATTTTTCTGTTTCTGCGGCGGAAACAGTATAGTGGAAGGAAAGCGTTGTGGGCTCGGTATTCGATTTTGATTTGCGTGTTTGCGGCGGGGCTGATCTGGCTGATGACGTATCTGTTGCTGCCCAAGATCGAGGTGGTTCCGCAGAAACGATATTTTTCCGCTGACTATTTGCTGGATGTCAGAAGCAGGGACTGTATGTATTATTCATTTTTGCAGGATTGTTTTAAGGGTAAGACGTTTGAGCAAATGGAAGAAAGTATAAGGGATTATTTTGCATATCAGGTTTCGGCGAATCCGTTTACAGGAGAGCGGGTGAAGGCCGAGGATTCGCCCGGGGATTATACGCTGATTCAGGAGGGGAATGATGTGTTTATACAGTTTTATTATCGAAATGGCAAACCGTTAAAGCTCGCCCTGACACGAAAAGAATGGCATGAGGAGAAACGCAATCCAAACGAGGAATGGATGAAGGATATCATGGAATCGGAAAGCCGGGAAACGATTCTTCGGGGGTTGGATCAATGGAAAACGGAAACGGAGAAGAAAGGAAATTATGGGGAGAGCCTGGCGGATCTGATGGATTATTATCGCGCGCCGCAGACAAAAACGCTGATTCCAACGGTTCTGGAGCAGTTGAGGGTTTTATACCAGAGTCAGCGAGATCGGGAGATCGAGACGGAAGGACAGAGCATTCCGGTGTATCAGCCGGAGGTGGAGGTTTTGTCTATTTTAACACGGACAGTTCCGCCGGTGGATTTGAAAAACGAGAAGGCGATGAATGAATTTATCGAAAAAATTCAGGCATGGAGCAAGTAATCCCCCTCATTTGACGTAATTTGAGCATTGAAAAAGAATACCATGTATCAATTGTATAAAGAAATGTCAGATGTTTCCTTTGCATCGAATTGTGAAAGAAAGAAGGTTGTCTCATGATGCAGAGCAAGCGGCTGGGCGGATGGTATCACAATATGTCGGTCCTCCTGGAAGCCGGCGTGCCGATTTTGAAAACCATCCAAACCTCCTACTCCAGCGCGCGGGGGGGCTGGCGAAACGTTCTCATCCAGATGGAGCGCGATCTCTCGCAGGGCGAAGGCCTCTCGCAGAGCATGAGCAGGCGGCCGCGGTATTTTCCGCCCCTCGATGTCGCGATGACCGAAGCCGCCGAGCTGTCCGGAAATCTCCCCGAAGTCTTCCGCGCGCTGGGCGAATGGCACGATCTGCAGCGACGGATGATTCAAACCATTCTGTCCGGCATGATTTTCCCGGCGGCGATTCTCTTCACCGCCGCCTGGATCGGGCCGTTTCCGCCGATGATTCTGGGGGCGATCACCTTCTCCCAATACCTGATGCAGGTTTTGATGACCCATCTGGTGTTTCTGGTTCCCATGTTTGTCGTCACGGCCATTATCAAATGGACTCCGCCGCACGGGCCGGCGCGCCTGGCGCTCGACGGGATTGTGCTGTGTATCCCCGTCCTGGGCCATGCGGTTCGCTCCCTCACGCTCAGCCGGTTCTTCCTCTCCTTTCACCTGATGATCAAAAGCGGCATGCCGATTGTCCAGATCCTCGACACCGCCACGCGCCTGATGGGCAATCACTTCATTCGGCAGTGGTTTATAAAATGCCAGAACGCCGTCCGCGAAGGCCGCCCCCTCTCCGAAGGATTCTCCCCCTCGCTCCCGGCGGAATACCGCGAGCTTTGGCTGGCCGGCGAGGAATCGGGAAATCTCGATACCGTCAGCCGCCGAATCGCCACGTTCGCCGCCGAACGGGCGGAATTCCTCTTCCAGCAGTTTTCCTCCTGGCTTCCGAAAATCATCTACGGCCTGGTCTGCCTCTATATGATCTATCTCATCCTCAAGAGCGCAGGCGCTGTTGCGCAGAAGATGGGTTCCATCCTGTAAAATGTCCGCCCCGAGGGGAAATCCCTACGACCCCACCAGAGGCCGGATGTGCTGAACCTCGAAGCAGACGAGGTATTTTTCGGAATCGTCCCGGCTGTGCCCGATTTCCGGCTGATTGCGGATGATCTGATTGATCATCTCCACGTTGCTTTCCTCGTGGGTCTTTCGCAGATACAGACGTTTGCCCTTCGCCGCTTTGGCGTCTTCGATGAACATGTAGCAGGCATACAGGTTCGATTTCAGATTCAGGTGCGAAAGCCTCTCTCCCATCACGAAGATGATATTGTGGTCGTCCACCACTTGAGGCCGCGCATAGATCGCCTGATCGACATGCCCCTCCTCGTCCGCGGTCGCCAGAATGCCGAACCCGTTGACGGTTTGAAAATAATTTTTCAGATCCATGACTCGTTCTCCTGACTCTTCGAGGTGTCGGTAAGTATCTGTTCCAGGGCGGGATGAATCTCCGGATAGCGAAACGGATAGCCCGCTTCCCGCAGCCTCCCCGGAAGAACCCGCTGGCTGGCCAGCATCAGTGCATCCGCCATCTCGCCGTACAAAATGCGCAGCGCCAGCGCCGGAACGGGCATCAGCGCCGGACGATGCAGAATGTGCCCCAGCGCCTGACCGAATTCCTTCGCCCGAAGCGGGACCGGAGCCGTCAGATGGAACACCCCCGACAGCTCCTCGCGCTGCAGCAGGAATTGAATTGCCCCGGCGACATCCGCCAGATGAATCCACGAGAACCACTGCTTCCCGCTGCCCAGATATCCTCCCGCGAATCGCCGAAACGCAGGCAGCAGCTTCGCCAGAATTCCGCCCCCGAATCCCAGAACCACCCCCAGCCGCAGAATCACCACGCGCACGCCCATTTCCCGCGCCCGCCCGGCGGCCTCCTCCCACCGCTGCACCACCTCCGGCAGAAATCCCCGGCCCGGTGAGCTGCCCTCCTTCAGCGTCTCCTCCCCGCGGTCACCGTAATACCCGATCGCGGAGGCCTGAATCAGCACGCGGGGTTTATGCGTCACTTTCTCCATCGCTTCCAGAACGGCCCCGGCGGCGTCCAGCCGGCTTTGCAGAATCCGCCGCTTCTTGTCCTGCGTCCATTTCGCGTCGCCCACGTTTTCCCCCGCCAGGTTCAGAATCGCCGCCGCGCCGTCCGCCTGCTCGGCCCAGCCCTCGGCGGTCTTCGCATCCCAGACCAGCAGCTTCATCGGATTTGCCGCGCGGGAGGATTTCTGGAGAGGCTGCCGGGTCAACCCCAGCACGGAATACCCCGCCTCCGTCAGATGCCGTCCCGCCGCCCGGCCGATAAAGCCCGTCGCCCCCGTGATGATGATGTTCTGATTCTTCATGTCATCCCGCAAATTCGGGCTTCGCGAATTTCGTGAATCCTTACCCCAGCGCCACATCGAGTATCATCATGATGGTGAAGCCTCCCATCGTCCCCAGCGTCGCCAGGTCCGTGTGCTGTCCTCTCTGCGATTCCGGGATCACTTCTTCCACCACGACATAAATCATCGCACCGGCGGCAAAGCTCAGCGCATAGGGCAGAATCGGTTCGGCCGCCAGAACCGCCCACGCGCCCAGCACGCCCGCCATAGGCTCCACCGCCCCCGATAGCTGCCCGTACCAGAAGCTCTTCCACCGGCCCATCCCCTCGCGCCGCAGGGGCATGGATACCGCCAGTCCCTCCGGAAAATTCTGCAGCCCGATTCCGACCGCCAGCGCAACCGCCGCCGGCAGCGGCGCGCCCTGGAACCCCGCCGAAACCGCCCCGAACGCCACCCCGACCGCCAGCCCTTCCGGAATGTTATGAAGCGTGATCGCCAAAACCAGCAAAACCGTCTTCTTCCACTGGGTATGAATCCCTTCCGCCCCGGACAGAGGAGTATAAAGATGAAGGTGCGGAATAATCCGGTCGCACAACCGGAGAAACGCTCCGCCAAGAACAAAACCCACCGCCGGAGGAACCCAGCAGGGCAGAGATTTATTCTCAGACATCTCGATCGCCGGCGCCAGCAGCGACCAGTAGCTCGCCGCGATCATCACCCCCGCGGCAAAACCCAGCATCGCGTCGAGCACTTTTCGGTTGAATTCCTTCGTGAGAAATACCAGCGAGGCCCCCAGCGCCGTCAATCCCCATGTAAAACACGTCGCCAGCAGCGCCTGAACCACCGGATGGAGATTCTTCAGCCATTCCATCGTGCGCACCCTGCGAAAGGAGGTTTCAAAACATCGAATTACCGTTTGCCGCTCAGAATGCCTCCGAGCAGATCCCCGCCGATCCCGGCAATGCCTTTCCGCTCATC
>CAZOTP010000028.1:0-18561 GCA_964582655.1 uncultured Pirellulales bacterium
GCGTGCAGTCCTTCCACTCTCCCGCATGCAAATCCTCCAAGGGAACGCCCGAACTGACATAATCGGGTACCATAAACAGCCGAAGGTGGGGATAGTCTCCCCCCGCCAAATATGCGAGGCAAGCGAACTTCTGCGAATCCTTCTTTGCCGCCAGAGAGAAGAAATACCCCAAACATGTAACGGACGACGCCGATTAACTTCCTTGTCTTCATCATCGGATTATCTCGATTGATAAAAAAAGCAGTCGCATACACGAGAAAAAACGTATGCCTGCCTTGTTCATTCATCCTTTCCATCCCAAGATCAGGAATCGTTCTCCGGATGCTCCTGCAAAAGCTCGGACGATTTCTGCGCATAGGGTGAATCGGGCCATGTTTTGATGATATAGGTCCAGTAGAAGCGGGCCTGCGGAATCTTATGCGTCCGGCGGTAAAAATCGGCGACGGCGAATTCCTTCTCCGCCAATTGTTCGGAGATCTGGGCCAGAATATCGGGAATCTTCAATTCGGCGGCATTTTGATCGAACCGCGCCTGGTACTGCAGATAGCGGGTCCGGGCATCCAGCAGGCACGTGGTATCATATTTGGGGCCGTTGTACTGCAAATAGGTGGTTTCGGCGTTGCGAAGCATCGAGGTCTGATAGTAGGGGCATTTGGTATAGTTATCCGCGATTAACTGATAGGCGCTTTGGGCTTCGATATATTTCTTTTTGTTGTAATAATAATCCGCCTGCATGACAATCGCCGAGGCGGCCAGGTCGGAGCCGGGCCAGCGGCCGGAGACCCGGTCCAGGATTTCCAGCCCCTCGGTTTTGGCGCTGGCGGGAATGAACCGCCAGACTTTTCGCTTTTTGCCCGCCAGGAAGAGCCGGGCGATCTCCATCTGCTGTCGCAGGGCGGCGGTGAAAAGCGGACTTCCGGGGCAGGAATCCAGCAGTTCGTCATAGGCCAGGAAGGACTGATAATACAGTTTCTGGTCGAAAAGGGACTGGCCTTTGATGAAATAGGCCTGATCAAGGAATTCCGAATCCAGGTTGTTTTTGATCCATTTTTTAACTTTTTTTTCGGCCTTCTTGGCCTTGCCTTTTTCCAAAAGCGTTTGATACTCCTGGAGGTCCTCCGGCAAATTCTGTACGCTTTTCCACTGCCCGGTATCATCCAGCGTCAGCGTCTGGGCACCCGGCGACCATCCAGCCCCCATCAGCATCGCAATCCCTGCTATAAACCATTTCCACATAATAGGTTCCATCCAATAAAATAGTACCGTTCGACTCCCGGGAATTATACCCGTCTCTGATCCGCCTGCCAAGAATCTTTTGGACATTCCATAATCAACCCATTCTTCTATTCCCATTTTTGTTCTTTTTGCACGATTCATCCAATATCGAAAACAATTTCGCGGTAAAAAACCCGAAGTATTATTTTCCGATCCAAGATAACCAAAACAGCTTGTTCATAACACAATTCCCGGCGGCAGATTTTATGATACACTACTTTTTTCATTGTAAGAACAAACAACCGGATGTAAAGGTATTATGTGATGCGACTGAACGACATTCCGACTCCCGCCCTGATTGTGTATCTGGACATTGTCCAGCGGAATATTCGACGCCTGGCCGACTATGCCGCGGAACACCGTCTTGCCGTCCGCCCCCATGTAAAGACCCATAAATCCATCCGGCTGGCGCAGATGCAGCTTTCGGCGGAGGCGGCAGGGCTTGCCGTCGCCAAACCCGGGGAGGCGGCCCTCTTTGCCTCGCTCTGCGACGACCTTCTATTGGCCTACCCCGCCGCCGACGCGGCACGCGCAAAGCTGGTGTCGATTCTGGCGAATCATAAAACCCTCCGCGTCGCCCTCGATTCCCCCTACAGTGCGCAGCTCCTCTCGGACGCCGCCCAGAACGCCGGAACCACAATCGGCATCCTCATCGAAATCGACGTGGGCCTGAAGCGAACCGGGGTTGTTACGTCCGATCAATCGCTGGGTTTAGCGCAGTGCGTCGATTCCCTGCCCGGCCTCCGGCTGGACGGGATCATGTATTATCCGGGGCATATCTGGAATCCGCCGGACCAGCAGACATCCGCTCTCGCCCGGATCGACGGCATTCTGGAGGAACACATCGACCTCTGGAAACAAAGCGGCCTGTCGGCATCCATCCTTTCCGCCGGCTCGTCCAATCTCGTCGGGCAGTATCATTGGATGAAACATATTACTGAGATTCGCGCCGGCACCTATATTTTCAACGACGCCAACGCGGTCCGTCATCAGTACGCAACATGGGATGACTGCGCCGCCCGCATCTGCGCGACGGTCATCAGCACTTCCCTCCCCGGACAGGCTGTCATCGACGCCGGTTCCAAGACCATCGCCCCGGAACTTTCCCCGGGATTCCCGGACGGGGGGTATGGCCTGGTTCTGGAATTTCCGGAGGCGAAGCTCGCCCGGCTCAGCGAAGAACACGGCATTCTCGACCTCTCGCGCTGCGAAATTTTACCCAAGATGGGACAGCGGCTTACGATACTCCCGAACCATATTTGCCCCTGTGTCAACCTTCAGGACTCCTTCTGGGCTACGCATGACAACCAGACCGCCCAGCCCTGGCCGGTGGACGCCCGCGGCAAATCCACTTGATTTATTCTTCTTCCGTCCCGTAGAATATCCGGAAATCTATGGAGCTTTTTTCAGGTGACCAAGCATGAATGAACGCGAAGCAAAACTGGAATCGCTCGGCTATCCGCTGGGTGTTACGGCCAAGGCGGCCGCTCTATATGAACCTCTTGTGCTGGACGGCACCACGCTCTACGCTTCCGGCGCGATCCCCTTCGAGGGCGAGACTCTCGTCAGCCAAGGCAAAGTCCCTTCGCAGATTGCGATTGAAGAGGCCAGGAAAGCCGCCGCCCTGTGCGCCGCCAATATTCTGCGTAACATCCATCACAAATTCGGGACGCTGGATGTCATTGAGCGCGTCCTGCGTCTGGGCGGGTATGTCAACTCCGACCCCAGCTTTACCGAACCGCACCTTGTGGTCAACGGCGCTTCCCAGCTTTTGATCGATGTTCTGGGCGACGCCGGCCGACATGCCCGCTCCGCCCTGGGGGCACACCTTCCGCTAGGCGTTTCCGTGGAAATCGACATGATCCTGAAAATCAAATCCCCATCCAGGTTTCCGGAATGAGCCGGCTTTCGAATCCCAGAATAGCGGCTGGTGGAATCTATATCGGCCTTGCCATGCTGACTCTGGGCATCTTTTTGCCTGCCGTTCGGTTCGACTTCGTCAACTATGACGATCCCGATTATGTATTCCAGAACAGCCAGGTCCTGCGGGGACTGACATGGGACAATTTGGTCTGGGCGTTTACGACCGGCGCCGCTTCCAACTGGCATCCGCTGACCTGGCTTTCCCTGATGCTGGACCGGGAGTGTTTCGGGCCGGGACCGGCAGGCTTTCACTTCACCAACGTGATTCTGCACACGGTGAATACCCTTCTTCTTTTCACGGTTCTGCGAATCATGACAAAAGCCCGCTGGGCATCCGCCTTTGCGGCCGCGCTTTTCGCGGTTCATCCGCTGCACGTTGAATCGGTTGCGTGGATTGCCGAACGAAAAGACGTCCTGAGCACCCTCTTCTGGATGCTCACGCTCTGGTCCTATTACCGCTATACCCAAAAAGGGACAGCGGCCCGTTACCTTTTGACGCTTTTGGTTTTCGCTCTGGGGCTGATGGCCAAACCCATGCTCGTTACCCTTCCGCTGATACTGGTTCTTCTGGATTATTGGCCTCTTCAAAGGCTCGATCCGTTCCATTGGAACCATTTTTTGAAAAGCCTTTGGGAAAAAATCCCTTTTTTCCTTCTCACCGTCCTGGCATGCACAGCCACCATCCTTGCCCAGTTCCGGGGGGACACCATCGCCAATTTGACAAAAATTCCGTTATCGATCCGCCTTTCCAATGCCGTGCTGACTTACTGGCGCTATTTGGCGAAAATGGTTTGGCCTGCCGATCTTTCGTTTTTTTATCCCTACCCGGCTGATACGGGCAAAGGCACTTGGTGGACGGAGACGGCGGCGGCATCCATCGGCCTTATTCTGGCGACAATCCTGCTGATTTTTGCGGGACGGAAATACAAATACCTTTTCACCGGCTGGCTGTGGTATCTTGTCACTTTGGTACCGGTGATCGGACTGATGCACGTCGGCAGTCAGGCCTATGCCAATCGTTACACTTATATCCCCCTGACGGGCATTTTTATCCTCGCCGCATGGGGGTTTCCAGCTTTGCTGGCCCAGTTTCGATATCGAAATACTCTTCTTACCGGAGCGGCCCTGTTGATCCTGGCCTTGTTTTCCTTTCGCACGGTCATCGAGCTGGGATACTGGAAAAACAGCATCACGCTTTGCCGCCGGGCAATAGAGGTTACGCAACGCAATTTCATGGCGGAAATCCTTCTGGGGCAGGCCCTGTATCAAGAGGGTCACATCGACGAAGCCATCACTCATTTTCAGGAATCCATTCGTCTTCAGCCTGATAATGGCTATGCCCATTACAACCTTGGATTAATCGCGGTCAAACAGGCACGCCTGGACGATGCGGTCCGCTATTTTCAGCAAGCAACCCGGATAAAACCAACCAACGACAGCGCCTGGTGCTCGCTGGGATTCGCTCTTCTGCGACAGGGAAAGCCGAAGGAGGCGCTTTCCCCGCTCCGTGAAGCGGTTCGACTTAATCCCGCTTCGGAAATTTCCCATTTTCATCTCGCGTGCGTTCTTGAACAGCTACAAAACCACAAGGAAGCGGTTGTCCATTACCGCCAATCCATTCGACTCAAACCGGATAATCCGGTAGTTCTCAACGGTTTGGCCTGGCTTTTGGCCACTTCCGGTCAATCGGAGATTCAAAATCCCCTGGAAGCTATCCGGCTCGCCGAAACCGCCTGCCGCCTGACGGAACACAAGGATCCTATCCTGCTGGATACCCTTGCCGCCGCCTGCGCGGCCGCCGGCCGTTTTTCCGACGCCGTCCAATACCAGAAGCTTGCCCTTGAAATCCTCGAAACCAGCAAAAATCCCGCTATTCAGGCTGATTTCCAAAAACGGCTCGCCTTGTACGAATCCGGTCAGGCTTACCAGACTCCGTAATTCTGGCGATAACCAAAAATATTTTGAAAATTTATTTGTCTATTTGGCCAAATAGGCATATACTATTTTGATGTTCATTTGATAAGGATTTGACCATGAACGAAAAAGCCTCTGTTCTTTATAAAAACCGGGCGAATATCCTCAAAGCCCTTGCCCACCCGACGCGTCTGTTTATCGTGGATCTGCTGGCTAAAAACTCACTTTGTGTTTGCCATATCCACGAAAAAATTAACGCCGACTTTTCCACCGTCTCGCGGCACCTTTCGGTCCTGAAAAACGCCGGCATTCTTCTGGATGAAAAACGAGGCAATCAGGTTTTTTACCATTTGCGATGTCCCTGCCTGAATGACCTCTTCGGCTGCCTGGAATCGGTCATGAAAACCAGTCAAAACGCCAGTAAAACCGCATAAACGGTTATAAAAAAAAGAACTTAATGCACTTTATATAAACTTTCTTATAGTTTTCATCTCAAAGGATAATAAGCATGGATTGGAAAGATGAATGGAAGAAACTTGCAATTATTGTAGTTGTCTTTTTGGCATGTTTTTATTTACCTATTGGATGGAACAGATTTGATCATGCGATTTTAGAATCATTGCATCTGATTAAATGGTATGCCCAGGAACATGTGCTCCTTTGCCTTGTACCGGCATTTTTCATTGCCGGAGCCATTTCTGTCTTTGTCAGCCAAGCCTCCGTGATGAAGTATCTTGGTGCCCGGGCAAATAAGATTTTGGCTTATGGCGTCGCCTCCGTCTCCGGGACCATTCTGGCCGTCTGCTCCTGTACGATTCTGCCCCTTTTTGCAGGCATTTATCGAATGGGCGCAGGACTCGGCCCCGCCTGTGCCTTCCTCTATTCCGGTCCGGCGATTAATGTTCTGGCTATTATCCTCACCGCCCGGATCCTCGGCCTGGAACTGGGGATTGCCCGGGCGGTTGGCGCGATCGCTTTCAGCGTCATCATCGGCTTGATTATGCATTTTATCTATCGCAAGGAAGAAATTGAGAAAGCCAACGGCCAGCTGGCTATGCCCGAACCGGAAGTAAAACGCCCTTTATGGCAGAATGCCTTGTTCTTTGCCGTCATGATCGGCGTGCTGGTCTTTGCCAACTGGGGGGCGCCGAATGATTTCATTTTTAAAACAACCAACCGTTCATCCATTCATGCAGCGGTTTTAAAAGCCCCGGAGCATGGCAGTTCCGCAGCAGGATCTTATACCGTAAAATGTTTGGATGGATCGCAAATCGGACAGGAAATCGAACTGCCGGTGGAATCCATTCTCGAAAAAACTCCGATCCCCGGCGTCTGGACAACAGTATGGAGCCATAAATGGACCATCGCGGCAATATTCTCCGCCGCTCTGGGAGTTATTCTCATCCTCTGGTTTGCCATCCCGTGGTGGAAAGTCGTTTTGACTGGGATTCCCGTAATCATCCTGGCCTTGCTGCTGCCGATGGAAGGCATGATGGTCATGATTCCATTCACCGCCGCCGTAATCGGTTTATCCTGGATGACCAGCACCCACAAGGGCGAAGCCGGAGACTGGTTCAGCTCCACCTGGACGTTCGCAAAGCAGATTCTGCCGCTTTTGTTTTTCGGCGTGCTCTTTGCGGGGGCCTTTCTGGGACGGCCCGGTCACGAAGGCCTGATCCCCAATCAATGGGTGGAATGGGCGGTAGGCGGCAATTCCCTGCGGGCCAACCTGCTGGCGTCTGTTTCCGGAGCCTTTATGTACTTCGCCACGCTGACGGAAGTCCCCATCCTTCAAGGCCTGATCGGTTCGGGCATGGGCAAAGGACCTGCACTTGCATTGCTATTGGCTGGTCCGGCATTAAGTTTGCCTAGTATGCTGGTCATTCGTTCCGTGATGGGCACGCAAAAAACGGTCGTTTATGTTTCTCTCGTAATTGTCATGGCAACGATAACAGGCATACTGTATGGCACTTTTTTCTAAAGGAACCTTTTTATGCTGAAAATTCAAATCCTCGGCACCGGCTGTCCCAAGTGCAAAAAACTGGCGGAAAACGCAGAGGCGGCGGCAAAAGCGGCTGGCGTGGAGTACTCCCTGGAAAAGGTGACCGACATCCATGAGATCATGAAATTCGGCGTGATGATGACGCCGGCCCTGGCCGTGGACGGAGTGGTCAAAGCCGTCGGCAAAGTGCTTTCGCCGGATGAGATAAAATCGATTCTTTCTTGATATAAACCGTCGTGAGAATGTGTAATGTCGCGAAATACGCTGAATTTTATTTTTGACCTGCTGTCTCTCCTAAATCTGTTAGGGCTTATGGGTACAGGTTTTCTGATGAAGTATGTGCTGCCGCCAGGGACCGGCGGACTGGGACGCGCCTTCCATGGCGGTGCAGGGCGAGGCATGCACGGAAAAGAATTCTGGTCGATGACACGTCACGAATGGGGCGACATTCATTTTTATCTGGCGGTTGGTTTTGTTGTACTGATGATTATTCATATTATCCTGCACTGGAGATGGATTACACAGTATGTAAAATCCATTGCCGGTCGAGGAGCTTTTAGCAATTAAAATGAAAGGATAAATACATGGTTCAGGATAACTCATGTTCATGCTCTAGCAGACCGAAGTTGATCTTTGCTTGTTCCGGAGCGGCGGATGTGGGCGCCATCGCCGATCAGGCGGCCCGAAAATTAAACCGTGACGGTGTCGGCAAGATGTTTTGCCTGGCCGGTGTGGGCGGTCGGGTGCCGGGCATCATGAAATCCACAGAAGCGGCGGCGGCTATTCTGGTGATCGACGGTTGCCCATTGAGTTGCGCGGCTAACTGTCTCAGGCAGGCCGATTTTACTGAGTTTCAGCATTTGCAATTGGCCGAACTGGGCATGGAGAAGGGAAAAACAGCGATTACCGAGGAAAATATCGCCAAAGCAGCCGCCAAGGGCGCTGAATTAATGCCTGGAGATATTTGTGCTTAAATCTGTCTTTCATCTTACCCAAGTTATATTAATCATGACAGGTTGGCTGGGGGTGCTGATTCTTGGGATGCCACTGTTGCCTGGATGTAATTCCCCAACCAGGGACGCTGCGGTGCAAACAAACCCCAGCCCCGAAGAAACCGTTAGCGTTGCCACATTGCCACCGCCGAATCGTTCCTTGGGGGCGGATGGTGAGAATTCCTCTCTTGCGGTAGTGGCTTATTATTTCCATCGAACGGTTCGCTGTCCTGGCTGCCTGCAAATTGAATTCATGGCGGACCAGGCGATCCGGCAATCATTCCCGCAAGAACTGCAAAATGGTAAACTTCTCTGGCTGTCGATTAATATGGACGAACTGGAAAACCAGTCATACGTAAAAGAGTATAAATTGAACGCCAGCGATCTGGTGCTGGTGGATGTCCGAAAGAACGGAAGCCGAGACTGGAAAAAACTAGGAAAGGTCTGGGAATTGCATGGCGACCGCGAAACCTTTAATCAATACCTTCGCACGGAGATCGCTAATTTCCTGGCGGACGAAAAGAAATAATGGAACCGGTGATACCACACTGTCCGTGCAGCGGTGGGGGAGAGGGTGTGCACCCGCTGGTCCTGTTGGCCACGGTGGCAGGCCTCTGGCTGCTGGTTCGATGGGGCAAATTAACCTGGAGAAATGATGGAGTTTCGTTTATGAACAAGTTTCTAAAGATTGCTGTCGTAATCGTTTTGATCGCGATCGTAACCGTCGTGTTGGTTCAAAAACAGGTCAAGTCAAAAGCCACTTCAGACAACAATCCAACCTCCCTGGACTTAGCGGGTCAACCAGCGACCCCGTTGCCGCGTCTGGTGGATCTTGGCGCAGGAAAGTGCATCCCCTGCAAGATGATGGCCCCCATCTTGGAAGAGCTCAAAAAAGAATATGCGGGCCGGTTGCAGGTGGATTTTATCGATGTATGGGAGAATCCCAATGCGGGCAAGCAATATGGTATCAATCTGATCCCGACGCAAATCTTTTACGATGCCTCCGGCAAAGAACTCTTCCGGCACGAAGGATTCTTTTCCAAAGAAGAAATCCTGGCCAAATGGAAGGAATTGGGTTTTGATTTCACGGTTACATCCGGCGCGGCCGATTTACCCGCCTTTGAGCGGTGGGAACCGGCTAAAGCTGACGATCGACCCAAGGACCAGATCTGTTATATGTGCGACGGCGACATTAATCCTAAAACTGCTATGGTCGTGAAGACGGAAAAGGGCGATGTGCATTTATGCAGCCCCCATTGCTATTTCATCATGTACTCATGCCTGACCGAAGATAAAACGGGCTTTGAAGGAAAAGTCCAGGTTGTCGACTGGGCCACGGGACAGATGATTCCAGCAGTATCGGCATCTTACCTCTACGGTTTGGATTCCCAAACGAATCGCCCCACTATCAAGGCTTTTATGGATAAAAATGCTGCTGGAAAGGAACTACAGTCATCCGGGGGCGATGTGATCGCATGGCCTGCATTGCAAGCGAAGGAGTTGTCCCATCGGTGCGGTTTTTGCGACCGTGCCTGTTATCCCGAGGATTCCGCGGAGGTCCTTGTCGAGGGTGTCCAGACCTGGGGATGCTGCTCGCATTGTGCGCTGGGCGTAGCGGCGCGGACTGGCAAGGATATCGAAGTCCATGAACGGGACCGGCTCACCGGGGAACTCATCGTAGTCAAGACACTCAACGGTAACGTAGCCTCTCTGGAGCCCGAAACTGCTGTTGCCTGGTTTGGCCAGCGCAAGGGACCAAGCGGCAAGGCCGTCTCCGCGGGATGCTTTCATCAAGGCTTTTTCGCCAACGCCGGAAACCTGAAAAAATGGGTCGATCAGCATCCCTACGAGACGGGCACTCTGATCAGTATTCATCGTGCCCTAGCGGACAAGATTAATCTTAGCCCCCAGCAAATTCAAAAGGCCTGTAAAATCGGCGAATGCTCGCCGAAATAACTGCTATCCTTCACACGGAATAGGAGGATATTGATATGCAAAATAATCGTATAATTGCCACCTTAATAGTCTGGACATGTCTATTTTGCCTTGATGTCCAAGGGGCAGAAGTACCCGCTCCAGAGGCAGGCACGAAACCTCGCATGGTAAATGAAGCCTATCCTGGCCTGGCGACCAGCAGTCTAACATTTGCCCGGCTCTCCGATCTGCCGGCCGGCAGCCTTCTAAAAACAGAATGGCTTACCATCACCGAGAAGGATCTTCTCGACGAACTCATCAAGGCGCCTCCGGATGTGCAGGAACAACTCAAAAAAAACAAGTTCTTCCTTCTGGAGAATATAGCAACACCGAAGCTTCTCACCATGGCTGCAAAAACGGAGGCCTCCAAACAAAATAAAGATACGGCATCTCTTAGTGAAAAAGATCTGATGCAGAATTATTTGAAAGGCGTGGTCGCGGCTCTGCAGGTTACCGATCCGGAAGTCACGGACTTCTATGAAAAGAACAAGGACCTGTGCGGCGGCGCTTCGCTCGATCAGGTCAAAGACCAGTTGAAACAATATGTTCTGGAGCAAAAACAGCAGGAGGTCATTGACCATCATATTCGCACGATAGGACAGCGGATTCCGGTGGAGGTTGCCGCCGCTTGGACGAAAGAACAATCCGAGCTGGCAAAAGACAATCCTGTGGACAAAGCCCGTGCCAGCGGAAAGCCGTCACTGGTGGATTTCGGCGCTTCAGGCTGCCGGCCCTGCGATATGATGACGCCGGTTCTGGCCACACTCAAGGAGAAATACGCCGGTAAACTGAATGTCTTATTTGTACACGTCCGCCAGGAGCAAATTCTGGCCTCCCGCTACGGCATTCAGAGCATTCCAGTCCAGGTTTTTTATGATAACCAAGGCAAGGAGGTTTTTCGTCATACGGGATTCTTTGCGCAACCGGAAATCGAGAAAAAACTCATCGAAATGGGAGTGAAATAGCATCATGCTCCAAGAACTATTTACATCCTTAACCCGAGCCGTCGAAGGTACTCCCGCTTTGGCCATCGCCGCCTCCTTCACATGGGGCATCCTCAGCATTCTCCTGAGTCCCTGTCACCTCGCGAGCATCCCCCTCATCGTCGGCTTTATCGATGAACAGGGTCGGATCTCCACCCGCCGGGCGTTCTGGATTTCCACGTTGTTTGCGGTAGGCATTCTTATCACCATCGGTGCGATTGGGGCGATTACCGCCGCTGCCGGCCGCATGATGGGGGATGTGGGCCGATACGGCAATTACATTGTGGCTATCATCTTTTTCGTGGTGGGGCTGCATCTATTGGACATTATCCCCATGCCCTGGAGTGGTCCCGGTCAGGTCGGCATGAAACGCAAAGGCGTGCTCGCCGCCTTCATCCTCGGTCTGGTCTTTGGGATTGCCCTGGGACCCTGCACCTTCGCTTATATGGCCCCCATGCTCGGCGTCACCTTCAAACTTGCCGCCACCAACCTGTTTTATGGCGTTTTTCTGTTGCTGGTGTACGGCATCGGCCATTGTTCCGTTATCGTTTTCGCCGGAACCTTCACCGAAATCGTTCAGCGATACATGAACTGGACCGAAAAATCCAAAGGTTCCATCATCCTCAAAAAAATCTGCGGCCTGCTGGTCCTGCTGGGAGGTTTATACTTGATCTATACTGCCCATTAAATATTGGAAAACCGTATGTTATTTTGTACATTTAATCGAATGAAACGATTGTGAGGCTGACTTGATAAAGGAATCACATCGAATATGGTTGTTAAAAGATTATTTCGTATCGGCTGGAAGATAGCGCTGGTTTTATTGTTAGTGATGGTTATTGCTTATCGGCTCCGTTATTCTCCGATGCCGGTTGAATCCTGTGTCGTCAAAACAGATACCATTTCCGCTGAGGCGATGGGAACCGGAACGCTTGAGGCCCACGTGCGCGCGACCATCAGCCCGAAAATTTCCGGGCGCATCGCGCAAGTCCTGGTTGACCAGGGGGATAAGGTGATTAAGGGACAAAAACTGGTCCTTTTGGACGATGAGGATCTGCGTCAGCAGGTGGAAATGGCAAAAGCGGAACTTTCGGTCGCCCAGGCGGGAGTGGCAAAAGCGATTTCACAAATACAAAGTGCCGAAGCAACACAAAAGGAGGCCAATAGCGTTTATACCCGGATGTCGCCGCTGGTGTCATCCGGAGCGGTTAGCATAGATGCCTTTGAGAAAGCGCAGCAGCAACTTGAGGTTGCTCAGGCGGGACTGAGCCAGGCCCAAACGGCCAAAATTGAGGCCGAAAAACTCGTCGTTAAAGATGAGGCCTCCCTGCGGTTTGCCGAAGCCCAGTTGGCTTATACTGTTATTACAGCGCCTTTTGATGGATTGATTGTAAAACGAGAACGCGACCCCGGCGATATCGTCGTGCCCGGCAGCATGATTTTAGATATGGTTTCGCTCGACGAGCTTTGGATCTCAGCGTGGGTGGATGAAACCCTGCTGGATAAAATGAAGGTCGGGCAGATTGCACAAATACTTTTCCGTTCCGACCCTAAAACTGAATTGCCGGGCGAGGTCGCACGCATATCCCCGCAGGTCGATACTGAGACACGGGAAGTCCTTGTCGATGTCGCCATAGAACATTTGCCGCCAACCTGGGCTGTTGGCCAGAGGGCCGAGGTCTATATTGAAACGGCCCGCAGGGAAAATGCGACGATTATTCCGCAGCGCGTGATTGTCTGGCGGCAGGGGAATCCGGGCGTTTATGCAATAGAAAACGGCAAGGCGTATTGGCGTAAAATTACCCTCGGCATAGAGGGGAAAGACAAAGTTGAAGTCATCGAGGGTTTGAAGCCGGGGCAGTTCATTATCATTCCGGGTTCTAGGCTTCTACAGGACGGGCGGGCGGTGAAGGTAACTCAATGAACCTCGCGACAAAGGACATTAAGCACAACCTGGGCCGTTTTTCCCTGACCACAGTGGGCATAGGGCTTTTGTTGATGGTGGTTATGGGAATGGGCGGAATTTATAGAGGCCTGGTCCAGGAAGCCACTTTGATTGTTGACCGTATCGCGGCGGATTTATGGATCGTTCAAAAAGATACCCGCGGGCCGTTCGCAGAAATGTCGCGGATACCCCGCGACTTGGCGGATCGTGCCCTGGCTGTGCCCGGTGTCGAATCATCATTCGGATTTGTATCTTATACGGTCCAGCGCAGTTATAGGGGCAAACCCCTGCGTTTGACTCTTCAGGGATTGGATTGGCCCGGCGACCGAGGCCGCTGGCTTCCGATTATGTCGGGACGAGGATTGTCGCAGGCTCACTATGAAATAGTGGTTGATAAAACCGCCGGATTACAGGTGGCAGACAAGCTTAAACTGGGAAAAGATATTTACACTGTTGTAGGACTTACGCAGGGTATGACCTCGCCTTCCGGCGATGCGATGGTTTTTATGGCATTATCCGACGCACAGGCCGTGCAGTTTGATATGTCGCCAGAAGCGATCCGCATAGAAAGAACGGCGCGTGTAAATCGTTTATTAAGTTTCAACCTCGGTCAAATCCAGCCGCAACTGAGCGAAATAGCGGGCGGTCTTGCTTCAGGAATACCTGCTTTGGGCACATCCCTGATAAGCGCTGTTTTAGTCAAAGTGAAACCCAGCTATGATATCGAGGCGATTGCGAAACAGATCGGATCTTGGCCCGACGTCTCGGTCTATACGGAGAATGGACAAAAACAGTTGCTGTTGAAGGGCTTTGTTGACCGTTCCCGCAGGCAGTTGGGATTATTCAGGGCGCTGCTGCTGATCATTTCGACGGTCATCATGGCGTTGATTCTGTACACCTTAACCCTGGATAAGATGCATGACATCGCCATGCTGAAGCTCATCGGCGCACGAAATTCGGTCGCACTGGGCCTCATTATGCAGCAGGCAATTCTGTTGGGGGGTATCGGCTTTGGAATTGCGTATTTTCTCGGGCAGCGTCTCTTTCCGTTTTTCCCCCGCCGGGTGGTTCTGGTAAATTCTGATTTGTACCTGCTTGCGGTGATTGTATTTGCTATTTCGATTCTCTCCAGTTTATTGGGGATTTGGCGGGCCTTGCGAGCCGATCCCGGTGCGATCCTGTCATGAACAAAACCAACGACAATCTGGTATTGCAGGCCGTCAGCCTGACAAAAACATATGGCAGCGGCCATACGGAGGTTATGGCCGTGCGTGACGCCACTATTCAGGTCAAAAGGGGAGAAATTGTGGCATTACTAGGGCCAAGCGGCGGCGGCAAAACCACACTGCTTACAATGCTTGGATTGATTCGTTCACCGAATGCCGGACAAATTGTTATTAATGGAATACTGGTTTTTGACAACCATCAGGCCAAGGTCAATGTCCGCCGTTTTCGCCGCCAGAATCTCGGTTTTGTCTTTCAAAAGGCCAACCTGATTCCTTTCCTGAACGCCGCTGAGAACATTCGTCTGGCGATGGAGATCGACGACCAGCCGGGGAGAGTCTCGCGGAAACGTGCGATGGAACTATTGGAATATCTCGGCGTGGCGGAAAGAGCACAAAACCTGCCTAGCATGCTCTCCGGCGGCGAGCAGCAGAGAGTGGCCGTTGCGCGGGCTTTGGCCAACCGCCCCAGTGTGATTCTTGCCGATGAGCCGACAGCGGCCCTTGACAGTGTTCGCGGCCGGCAGGTCATGGAACTGTTCCGCAAAGTTGCACACGAGCAAAATGCCGGCGTCATTGTCGTAACCCACGATCACCGAACGCTGGACCTCTTTGATAGGATATTGGAAATGGAAGATGGCAGATTGCGGGAAAATAAAAATAAATGAATAAGATCATGATTATAATCGCATTATTGTGCCTATTGGCATTGATGGGATGCGCTGTTGGGCCGGATTATCATCCGCAGAAAACCGATACGCCGTCCGCATGGTCCGGTGCCGACTCGATAAAAGCCACATCCGATTATGCCAGCCTGATCCACTGGTGGACTGAGTTTAACGATCCCAATCTGGCTTCTTTGGTGGAAAGGGCGACAAATACGAATCTGGATTTGCTCCAGGCTCAGGCTCGAATTCGCCAGGCCAGGGCGGCCAGGGGTATTGCAGTCAGCGGATTGTGGCCGACGGCAGATGTCACCGGCTCATACGAGCGAGGCCGATTTCCAGATTCCGGCGGCTCCCCTGCGGCGACAAAAAACCTGTTTCAAACGGGTTTGGACGCCGGATGGGAGATCGATATATTCGGCGGGGTTCGCCGCGGCATTGAAGCGGCCGACGCCGATGTCCAGTTCGCCGAAGAAGATCATCGGGACGTTTTGGTGACCCTCGTATCCGAGGTGGCCCTCAATTATATTGATCTTCGCGGATTTCAGCAGGAAATCGCCATCGCCCGGAACAATCTTGAGGCCCAGCGACAAACCGCCGATCTGACGCACAAGAAATTCCAGGGTGGACTTGTCGGCACGTTAGATGTCTCGAATGCCGATGCTCAAGTGGCCACCACGGTCTCGCAAATCCCCCCTTTGGAAGCGGCCGCCCAACAAACCATACACAATCTCAGCCTGTTGCTGGGTTTGAAGCCGACGGCGCTGCTTCAGGAGCTTTCTCCGACAAACTCCATTCCTGCAAGTCCGCCGGAAGTGCCAATGGGAGTTCCATCCGAATTGCTGCGGCGACGTCCGGATATAAGGCGCGCGGAAGCCCGGATACATGCCGCCACGGCCCGGATAGGCGTCGCGACAGCCGACCTGTACCCAAAATTCAGTCTGACCGGTTCGGTCAATTTTCAAAATGACCAGCTTCACGAACTTATCAACTGGAAAGACCGTTTTTGGAGCGTCGGGCCCGCCGTAGATTGGCAGATATTCAGCGCCGGACGCGTTCGTTCCGATATCGAACTTCAAAAGGCCCTGCGGGATGAAACCGTGCTGGCATATCAAAAGACGGTTATCACGGCGCTTGCGGATGTTGAAAACTCCTTGGTGGCTTATGCCAGAGAGCATGAGCGGCACAAGGCGTTAGTGGATGCGGTGGCGGCGAACCGGAAGTCCGTTGAAAGTGCGACGCTGCTTTATAAACAGGGGCTGACCGATTTTCTGAACGTGCTGGTTGCGCAACAGGCCCTGTTCGTTTCCGAAGATGCCTTGGTACAAAGCACTCGTAACCTGTCAACCGATCTGGTGGCCCTTTACAAGGCCCTCGGCGGAGGCTGGAATAGTGAACTATCCGATAATGGCAGTCAGAAACAATAATATAGAAAGGTTGAAAAAATGAAAGCGAAGGTTGAAGTCGATGCGGGCATCTGTGGGTTTCATACCACGGCCTGTGTTGTCAGTGAAGATAATCAGAATGTGATATTCGAGCTGGATACCCCTTGCGACAAGATTCGACAATTTGGGCGGGTTCTCAAAGACAAAGGGCTGATCGATGCATACCTAGAAATTAGTCCGGCGGGCCCGGCCGTTCTGATGACAATGGTTCATGAAAACCTGAAGGGGTGTTGTGCGGGATGTGCAGTGCCGGTTGGATTGTTCAAAGCGATGCAGGTGGCCGCTGGTCTGGCGCTGCCCAAAGACATTAACATCAAGCTGAGCAAGGAGTAGGTATGGCCAACATATTGAAAGTATTGTTCCTCTGCACCGGGAATTCCTGCCGCAGCCAAATGGCCGAAGGCTTCGCCCGCGCCCTCAAATCCGATTGCATCGAACCGTATTCGGCCGGCATTGAAACACACGGATTGAATCCCCGCGCCGTCCAGGTCATGGCCGAAGCCGGCGTGGACATCTCCGAACAACATTCAAAACATCTGGACGAGGTAAAACATATCCCCTTTGATTATGTGATTACGGTCTGCTCCCATGCCAATGAACACTGTCCCCTTTTCCCCGGCAAAATCCGAGTGATCCATGTCGGATTCGACGACCCCCCGGCCCTGGCCAAATCCGCAAGCTCAGAGGAAGAAACACTAAACATTTACCGCCGCGTCCGAGACGAAATCAAAGCCTTCATCGAAACACTTCCCCGGTCTATACAGGAGACAATTCCCATGGATTCCCAGGAAAAAACAAGAGAAATGATTCGCCAAGGATACTCCAAGATCGCACAAGGCAACGCCTCCTGCTCCTGCTGCGGCTGCTCCTCCCCGGAGGCTCTCGCCAAAGGGATTGGCTACTCCGATAATGAATTGATGAACCTCCCCGAAGGCGCCAACATGGGCCTGTCCTGCGGAAATCCCACCGCCCTGGCGAATCTCAAACCCGGACAAACCGTCCTCGACCTCGGCAGCGGCGGCGGGTTCGATGTCTTCATCGCCGCTAAAAAAGTCGGCCCTTCCGGCCTCGCCATCGGAGTCGATATGACCCCTGACATGCTTCAAAAATCACGAAACAGCATTGCGTCATTCACCGCCTCCACAGGACTGAACAACGTCGAATTCCGACTCGGCGAAATCGAACATCTCCCCGTTGCCGACCACTCCGTCGATGTCGTCATCTCAAACTGCGTCATCAACCTCTCCCCCGACAAACCCCAGGTCTGGCGCGAAATCGCCCGTGTCCTCAAACCCGGCGCAAAAGCCTGCATCTCCGATCTTGCCCTGAAAAAACCGCTCCCCCTGGAAATCCGCGATTCCGTCGCCGCTCTGGTTAGTTGTGTCGCCGGCGCAGTCCTCATCGAAGACACCCTCGCCATGGCCAAATCCGCCGGACTGGAAAACATCACTATTGTCGAAAAATCCTACAACCTCGACGTAATGGCCGATTGCAACGACCCTCTCTACAAAGAGGTCAAACAAACTCTCCCCCCCGGCTCCGCCCTCAGCGACTACATTGTCAGCATCGACATCACCGCCTTCCTTAAAATGTCGTGATTGTCCTGTCAACATAACGTGGCATACAGGAGATACAGCCATGCAAAAAAAACTTCGCGTCTTATTCTTCTGCAAACACAATTCCTGCCGCAGCCAGATCGCCGAAGCCATTCTTCGCAGCCTCAGTCCCGACCGATTCGAAGTGCACAGCGCCGGATTGTACCCCCAGCCCATCCATCCGCTGGTCTATACCGTCATGGAAGAAATCGGCATGAATCTCCACGGGCATGCCTCCAAAAGCGTCGATCTCTACCTCGGCAAGCACCCCTTTGACTACATCATCATCGTTTGCCAGGAATCCGAAGCGGATTGCCCCCGCCTGTACCCGTTCGCCCTTCACATCGAACATTGGCCCATGAACGACCCCGCTGCCATCACTGAAAATCCGGACGCCATGCAGAAGGCCTTTCAAAATACCCGCGACACCCTCCTGATGAAAATCAGACAGTGGGTCGATTCCCTTGAAACCCAAATTGAATAAAATTCGGTATCCCATTTCAGACACTATAAACCGGAGTATTCCCATGAATCAGCAAAATGTTGTGTCCCCGACCAAAGGTCTCAACATCTTCGAAAAATATCTCACCCTCTGGGTCTTCCTGTGCATTATTGCGGGAATCGC
>CAZOTP010000029.1:0-18389 GCA_964582655.1 uncultured Pirellulales bacterium
AAGTGGTTATGAAATATTAATTGAGTGAAATTTTTGATAAATCCGGCGGCCGATTCAAAACATATAACTTCTTTTATATCAATGAGTTACGATTTATGCCTCTGATAAAAGCGGTCAGTTTGAGAAAATTAAGCCGGAGCCGTTATTTTTTCATGCGGTTTATTTTCCATCTGCGGACGGCGAATCCCTCCAGGAGAAGGATAAAAAATCCGGCCGTGCAGAGTTTCGCGAAGACGTCCCCGATTTGCGAATACACGGATACGCGTGAATCTAGCCAGGCACGATCCGTCAAGTAGCCTGATACAATCTGGCGATCCCGCGGTTTTTCCGGGAGTGTTCCGGAGAGACCGTCGCCCTGGACGGTTCCATCGGGACGAATAAATCCGCTGATTCCGGTATTCACCGCACGGACGATTCCGACGCGGTTTTCGACGGCTCGAAATTTGCAAATCGCCAGATGCTGCAGGAGTTCCGGACTGGGACGCAGCGGCTCGCTGCGACCCCCGGTGACAAACCAGCCGTCGTTGGAGATATTCAGGAGAAAATCCACTCGTTTTCGGCCGTTCTCCGTTTTCGCCAGGGAGCGAGGAACCCAGGGCATGACGTCTTCATAGCAAATCGCGACAGCGAACCGGTATTGCGAAGGGGCATGGCTCGACTGGTTTTGAGAAGCAACGGTTTGGCTTTGAAAGACGGTCGGATTTTCACCGGCGTCGAGGGTATAATCGTAATCGTACGGGGTCAGATGATTCAGGATTCGATGAAGCCAGGGGATGCTTTTTTTGAAGGGCACGACTTCCCCGAAGGGAACCAGGTGCATTTTGTCATAGCGGTGCAAAAATTTTTCCCCTCCGGGAAGGTAGAGAATTGCGCTGTTGCTGCTCCATACCGGTTTGAGAGAATCCCCAAAATCTTTCAATTCGACGGCGGGACAACCAACAAGCACAGAGACGTTTTCTTTTGCGAGTGATCGCAGTTTCTGATCGAACCGGCGGCTCATTTGCAAGGATTGCATTCTGGACAGATCGTATCCGGAAACGTTTAATTCCACAAATTCATCGTTGAGCGGGGTATTGGCCATCGTTTCCGGCCAAACGATCAAATCCGGTTTCATGGAAGCGGCCATTGCCTGTTTGCTGAGAGCCATGTGTCTTTCGAAGATCTCCTCGGTGCTTTCTCCTTCTTCCTTTACGTACTGAGGAATGACTTCCTGGATGACCGAGATGACCGGTCCTTCCGTGAGGGTGGTTCTGGCTTCATGGAGTCGGTAGGCGCCGTAACCTGTCGCGGCGGCAATGGCGCAGGCGGTAAGCAGAACCGCGTTTACGGGATTGAGCCAGAGGCCTTTCAGGCCGGCCGGTTTTTTTAAGGGCCGCAGCAGCAAATCGCAGATCAGGCCGTTTGTCATCCCCACGAGAAACGTTACGCCATAGGCGCCGAAAGTATCGGAAATCTGAATCAGTCGTTCCTGATTATGCTGGGTGTGAGAAAGGAACAGCCAGGGGAATCCGGTCATGACGGTTGCCCGGAGGTATTCCTGTCCCACCCAGAGCAGCGGAAGGACCAGTGTATAAGGCCAGGGGTGATGCTGATCGACCCGTCTCAGAATCGTTCCCGTGAGCAGAAAATACAGCGCCAGGTAGAAGCACAAAGCGATGTAACCGGCTCCGGTAACGGGCCAGAGCCATCGAAGATTAATGAGAAAGAACCATAGGCCGCAGGCATAACTGATAGCCGCTGCGGTTCGTTCTCCTGGAGCACGAACCGAGGCGATGATCCAAGGGACCAGTGCAAACCAGGCCAGAATCCACCATCCGATGGGTTCCAACGAAAGGGTGAGCATTCCAATCGACCACAGAGCCAATCCCAATCCTTTTCCCCATCCTATGGAGCTTGTTCTGGCCTGTAATGCCGAAGGAATATTTTCGATATTCACCGGGGACCTCTAGCCAGTTTATCCGTACATGGCCTGAGCGAGTTTCTGCTGAAATTGTTCCGAGACGCAACCCAGTTTTCCGCCGCCGATGGTTTTTTCATCCACGGCAATAATACCCATCGTTTCGGTGGATGTGCCGGTAATGAAGACCTCATCGGCGGAGAGCATTTCCTGGGGTGTGAAGGAGGTTTCGGAGACGATGAAACCCATCTGCGGCGCCCATTCCAGGAGAATATCTCTGGTGATGCCCGGCAGAATATTCGCCGTAAGGGGAGCGGTTTTCAGGATCTTTCCTTTTACCATCATCACAGAAGTGCTGGAACCTTCGGTAACAAGCCCTTTCTCATCCACGAAAATGGCTTCATAGGCGCCGGCTTTCACAGCGGCGTGTTTGGCCATAATGTTTGCCAGAAGGTTAAGGGATTTGATATCGCATCGTTTCCATCGCCAGTCCGGATGGGTAATGGCTTTGCCGATTTTTTGGGTTGGTCGTTGTCTCTGTCGGACGGTCATCAGAAATCCTGGTTCCCACTCTTCGGAATAATCATGGCAGCGGAAGGCCTGTCCGCGTGTAATCTGGAAATAAACGGTGGCGTCGGACAAGCCAGATTCCTTCAGAGCCAGATCCACCCGTTGGCGGATTTGCTCTATATTTACCTTGCCCATCATACCCATTTTACCCAGACTACTTTTCAGTCGGTCAAAATGCCGGTCCGGAGCAAAGAGCTTCCCATTGCAACAGACGATCACTTCATAGACGCCATCCCCAAAACTCACGCTTCGATCGTGGGCACTGATCATGGCCTGCTCAATGGGCATGATCGTTTCGCCAACCATGGCCAATTCCATAGCCATTCTCCTGTAAGGTTCCATCCTATAGGGTTTTATCAATCATACAGTCCTAGATAGTATGACGAAAAAATTAAGTCTGAAAAGCAAAATTTCTAAATTTCTTCCACTTGGGGCAAAAATGGTATGCCCCACCGGATATTCGGTATCAAACCTTGACGAGAATCGCCATATCCGATATAAGGTGGATATGTACAATAGTTGGGTCGGCGGATTGGCGGCTGTGAATCCTGACTCGATGGTTTGGATAGCCTTGGCGTCGGCGGTTTTAATCACAGTGGCGTTGGGGGCATTTGTGATTCTTTGGCGCTGGGTACGCCCCCAAAAAGGCGGGAATCGGAACATTGGCCATGCCTTTGATCTGGAACAAATCCGCCGTCTGCTGGAGCAGGGGATGATTTCAGAGCAGGAGTTTGAGGCTCTGAAAAAGCAGGTGATAGAGAATTCGAGATAAATTGACGCAACTTATTATTGCGTCTATGGTTACAGAAAGGAAAGTCGCATGGCCTCCAATCGCAGAGGTTCTACAGGAACCCCTAGACGACGAAATAGTTTATGCAGCTTTTGCGGGAAATCGGAACGGGAAGTCGGGCCCATTATTGAGGGGCCTGACCAGATTTACATCTGCGCGGCGTGCGTGGATCTTTGTTCAACGATTATCAAGCAGGAGCGTCGAAAGACGGCGGCAGAGGGGGAGCTGTTTTCGAGTATTCCCTCCCCCCGTAGAATCAAACAGCATCTGGATGAATACGTGATAGGGCAGGATCAGGCCAAGAAAATTCTTTCGGTGGCGGTCCATAACCACTACAAACGGCTGAATCATATCAGTTCCAGCAGGGATGATGTCGAAATCGAAAAAAGCAATGTGCTGCTAATCGGTCCGACGGGCAGCGGGAAAACCCTGCTGGCCCGGACGTTGGCGCGGGTGCTGCATGTTCCGTTTGCCATCAGCGACGCGACGACCTTGACGGAGGCGGGATATGTCGGCGAAGATGTGGAAAATATCCTGCTTCGTCTGCTTCAGGCTGCGGAATTCGATCTGGAGGCGGCGCAGCGGGGAATCGTATATATCGATGAAATCGACAAAATCAATAAGACCAATCAGAATGTCAGCATCACGCGCGACGTATCGGGGGAAGGCGTCCAGCAGTCCCTGCTGAAACTGCTGGAGGGCACGATCGCCAACATTCCGCCGCAGGGCGGCCGGAAACATCCCGAGCAGCAGTATATCCAGATGGATACGACGCAGATTTTGTTTATCTGCGGGGGGACGTTTACGGGACTGGATGATATCATCAAGAAGCGTCTGGGCAAGAAACTGATCGGATTTTCCGCCGAGCAGCAGAATCAGGGGGAGCTGTCCGAAAAGGAGAATTATCTCCACCAGGTGACGCCGGAAGATCTGATTCATGTCGGAATGATACCGGAACTGGTGGGTCGTTTGCCTGTTATCGCGGCGCTGGACCCCCTGGATGAAAAGGCCCTGATCCAGATTCTCACCGAGCCGAAGAACGCCCTGGTTCGGCAGTATCAGAAGTTTTTCGAGATGGAGGACGCCGAGCTGGAATTTTCTCCGGAAGCCCTTTCCGCCATTGCGCGGGAGGCTCTCAAGCGGGATACCGGCGCTCGGGCTCTTCGGGCGGTGACCGAGGAAATCATGCTGGATATGATGTATGAACTTCCCGAGCAGGAGCCGGGCAACAAGTACACGCTGGATGAGGATGTGATTTTACGACGGGCGTCCCTGTTCGATAAAAAACAGCCGATCCAGCAAAAGGAAACAGCCTGAGCCTCGCGGGGCGTTTGTTGGGAAACAGGATGAATCCGCAGAGAGGGGAGCAGGTGACTCTGTCTGAATCGGAACGGGAAGCGAAGGGAGATGAGGTTTGATTTCCCGTCCATGGAACCAGGAACGGCGGGGTATAGACGATGCGAGCCTGTTTCAGAGAATATCTGGAAAAGGGAAATATATTTTTCGCTCTAACCGATAGATTGTATCATGCGTCCCTATCATTGGAGAGAAGGGGGTCATAAAACAGGATGTGCGCCTACCGGCTTGAAGGAGAGATTATGCGACTATGCGGGTTTTGTTTGTGTTGGGGGGCATTACTGGTTTCGGTCAGTCCGGCGGATGTTATTTACTTCAAATCCGGCGACCGGCTGTCGGGGAAGATTTTGACCATTCAGGGTCAGAAAATGATCCTGGAATCGGCAGAGGCGGGGAAGGTTACGCTGGATCTGAACCGGGTAGAGTCGTTTGAGACGGAGGAGCCGGCGGACTTTCATTTGCAGGATGGCTCGATTCTCAAAGCCCGGGCGGAACGGGAAGAGTCCGGATATTTTGTCATGGTTTGCCCCCCGGAGGGCGTTTCCCAGAAGAAAGCGATATCCGATGTAAAAGCGGTGAATCCGCCCGTTCCGGCCAAGCCCCGATGGAAAGGGAACCTGGCGGCGGGCTATGCATCGTTTCATGGGAACACGTATTATGAGAACGCGAATATTTCTTCGGAACTGACAAGGCGGCGTGACATCGATCGAATTCGCATGCATTCCCTCTATATGGTTACCCGGGCCAGAAACTCCTCCACCAAGGAGGAATTTACGACACAAGAGTCGTTTTTCGGGGATGGGAAATACGACTATTTCCTGACGAAACAGTTTTATTCGTATCTTCATTCCAGTTATAAAAAGGATCATATCGCCGATCTGGATCATCGCATTATTCTGGGGCCCGGCGTGGGGTATCAATGGTTTGAATCGGACACCATGAACCTTTCGACCGATGCCGGTTTTGCGCAGATTTTTGAACAGTATTCCCCTCCCTCGGGAACGACGTATAACGATGAGGTGTCGTTTCAGTTCGGGTGGCACTTTGACCGGAAGCTGAATTCCCGGTTTACCGTGTTTCATAATCTGAATTACTTCCCCGGGATCACTCATTTTTCGGATTATTATCTTTCCGCGGATGCCGAACTTCGCGCCAAGATTACGGAAAAAATCTTTACCAGCCTCAAGACGCTGCTGGACTACGATTCGACGCCTTCCCAGCAGGCGACGACGGACACCAAATATTTTCTCAATCTGGGATGGAATTTCTGAGTTGGGGCGGAGCCGAACGCTTTTCGGGCGTTTGGATTTCCTCCTTTCTTTACCGTGTTATTTTGGGTATAATCCCCGTTTTATGACGGTTCGCAGCGATGGAAGGCTATGACGAAATCCAAGCTGAAAAAAAAGAAGAAATCGCATCCGATTGTGGATTATATCCTGTATGTGGTCGTCCGGATCGCCGCGATTTTTATACAGATGATGGATGTGAATGTTTCGCTTCGGCTGGCAAGCTGGCTAGGGAAGGGGCTGTATGCGATTTATGGCCGGGGGAGACAGCGATCGATCGATCATCTTCGCGCCAGTTTTCCGGAGAAGGATCAGGCCTGGCTGGAGCGGACGGCGCAGCGGAGCTTCGAGCACATTGTCATGCTGGCGTTTGACGTTATTCACAACAGCCGGCATTTTACTTCCTCGACCTGGCACCGCTATATCGAGATGGACGATTTGTCGCCCGCGCTGAAGCTGTTGATGCAGGGGCGGGGGATCATCATGGTGACGGGGCACTATGGGAATTTCGAGGTTTCGGGGGTTGCGATGGGGACATTTGGTCTGGAGACGTACAGCGTGGCCCGGCCGCTGGACAACCGGTATTTGAATGACTATCTTTTGAAAGCCCGGCAGCGGCAGGGGCAGATCATTATCGACAAGAAGGGTGCGACGGACCAGATGCTCGATATTCTACAATCCGGGGCCTCCCTGGGATTCATCGCGGACCAGGATGCGGGCCGAAAAGGGCTTTTTGTGGATTTTTTTGGCCGAAAAGCTTCCACCTATAAAAGCATCGGCCTGCTGGCGATGGAATTCAACCTGCCGGTGGTCATTGGATATTGCCGGCGAATCGATAATCAGTATCGGTTCAGGATGGGAATTACCAAAATACTTCTTCCGGAAGACTGGAAAAACAAGGATCATCCCCTGTTATGGATTACCCAGGAGTACACTTCTGCCATTGAGCAATTTGTCCGGGAGGAGCCGGACCAATACTGGTGGGTGCATCGGCGATGGAAGCATCAGCCTCCGGAAAAACGCGGTTCCCGGAAAACAGAGACTCCCCGTTCCGTCGATCCGGCTTTGTAGTTTGTAGTATTTTCACAGAATCGAAAGGGAATCCATCAGGGTTGCTGGATGGGGCCTGTGCCTTTGAGGGCATAGGAGCTTTTCAGGACCAGCAGGTCGTTGTTGAGGAGCAGATAACACGAGTAGGAAGCCTGGATGGAGAACTGGATGGACTGCTCTTTTTTAATGGCACCGGAAGATTTGATGCTGGTGACATCAATCCAGATCTCGCTGGGATCCAGGGTGTAATGATACATCTGCTGCACCTGCTGGATGATGGCGTTTTCCATGACTTGTTCAATGGAATCCGTATCGAAGAAGAATGTGATTTTGTTTTTGTTTCGGAGGTAGGTGCCGGTAAAGGCGGTTCCCTGATTATCCGAGACATGAAAAGCGGGGAGAGAATCCGTAAATCCCTGCGGTTTGGCTTCCAGAGTGAGGAGCAGGGGGGTCGTGCCGGTGAGGGCACCGTAACCCGCGACGGAGGCTTTTTCGGAAGCATCGGGGATCGCCCAGACGGAAGCGCTGTAGGCGGAACCATCTTTATAGGAAATCCCCGTCAAGGCGAGCGTGGCTGTGCCGGTTATGTTTTCGGTACCAACATCGTCGGAAACCTGCGCCTGGACCGTGGCGCGGATATTGGCTTTTACGGTGAGGGTTTGAAGGGCAGGAGTGGATTTGAGGACAGCGGTGAAGGTCATTTTCTGGACGACGATGTCATTGGCGGAGAAACTGACCTGAACGCCGGGTTCCAGATTGTTGTCGAGAACATCCCAAACCCATTCATCGAGTAAATTTTGAAGGCCGGAGGGATCCGGGGTGAGGACGGCTTTTCCTTTGCCGTCTATCGAATACTTACCGGCGAGAACTTCGATATCCCCCTCATCGAGGATGCGGAATTTATTAACATTATTATTGTCCTTGAAGAATTCAAAGACGGGATTGGATACGGTGACGAGTTTTCCGACCTTGGCGACGCTGGCGGAGGCGGCCATGGAGAACTCCCATCGAGTGCCATCCAGATCGTTTGCGGCGGCCTGACAGGGAGAGGACATTGCCAGTGAAACAATCGCAATCCATAATGCCGTACTCCAAAGAACAGGTTTCGTGTTCATACTGTTTTCCTTTTTGTTATATCGATATTGCTATGACGAGGGATCTTCGCCTTTGGCCTCATGCCGTCCCGCATGATTGTATGCCAAACATAAAATAACAATAACCTGGAAGCTTCAGGAAGTCAAGCGAAAGCAATGTGTGGGCGGCCCATATGAAAAAAGTGTTTGGAGTCATTGCAGCGGATGCGAATGGAGGGGAGGGGGGGAATCAACCCGTTTTGAACATATAGAAGAAATATGGGAGTCAGGAAGTGCAGGTTAGCCGGGTACAGGAATCAGGTCCATAATCTGCTGCATGAGATGTTCATTGCTTTGGCGGGTTGGTTCATGGGCGAATTTTTTGGAGATAATCCGGTGCGCGAGAACGGGAATGGCAAAGGATTTTACATCGTCGGGGATGCAATAATCCCGATTGGAGAGGACAGCTGAGGCTTTGGCGACTCGCTGGAGCGCAAGGGCGGCTCGGGGAGAGGCCCCGACGAGCAAATCGGGATGGTTGCGGGTCGCGTGGATGATATCCATGAGATATTCGGTGATGGATTCATTCATCTGGACGGTTTTGACCTGGTCCTGAAGGGCAAGGATTTGCTTGGGGGAGGCGACGGGTTGTAGTTTATGAAGGATATTATCCTGCGGTTCGGCGGATAGGATTTTTTGTTCGTTTTCGCGGGTGGGGTAGCCGACACGAATGGTCATGAGAAAACGATCGAGCTGGTTCTCGGGAAGGAAATACGTCCCTTCAAATTCGAAGGGATTCTGGGTAGCCAGGACAAGGAATGGTTTGGGGAGGGGATAGGTTTTTCCATCGATGGTGACCTGACCTTCGCACATGGCTTCGAGCATGGCGGACTGGGTGCGTGGTGTGGTGCGGTTGATTTCGTCGGCCAGGACGATATTGGCGAAAATGGGGCCGGGTTTGAACTCGAATTCGCTTTTCGTGCTGTTGTAGATGCTGACGCCTGTAATATCGGAAGGAAGCAGGTCCGGAGTGAGCTGGATTCGGTTGCAGGAACACTTGATGCTGGCGGCGAGGGACCGGGCAAGGATGGTTTTTCCCACGCCGGGGACATCTTCGATGAGAATATTTCCGCCTCCGATGAGGCAAATCAAGATTTTGCGGATGACTTGCTGATCGCCATAAAAGACGGAGCGGATATTGGCAAGCACGGCTTTAATGGCTTCCCTGTTGGCATCGAATTCGGACATTGCTTTTTTCGCCCTCGTTATGTTAGTATTGTAAAGGCATTATTATATCATCAGTTATGAAAAAACCAAGGGTCAGGTTAGAAAAAAAAGCGGAGATTGGGGGGATGGGGTTTGTAATTCATAAGTGTCTTTAATGTAAAGGATTATACGATGTCGGGTGGATTGATAGATCGGGGAAGAGGGATTCGATGAACCGCCGGTGGCTGGAATTTATCTTATCGCAGCGGCCCCGGCGGCAGCCTGCTTATGCCTATCGCAGACGCCGGACGGCCGGGATCTTGCTTCTGCTATTACTGGGAGGGTTGACCTGGTACCTCTGGTATATCACGGGGGATGAGCGGGTGCGGTATCAGATGGAGGCGGAACTGGAGAAAATCAGCGGAGGACAGGTGGAAGTGGAAGCGGCATCGCTGGATGTCCTGCGGGAGATCCGAATCCAGCGAATGCAAATTTATTTGCCGGATCGTCCCAAGACCCAGGAGAATCTGGTATTTTCAGCGGAAGATGTCCAGGTAATTCCGGAATTCTGGAGCATCTTAACCGCACGGCCTCGATTGAATCAGGTTATTGCGTATCGAGCGGAACTGCATGTCTGGTATGACCAGCAGAGGAAATTGACGAATTTTCAGTTATTAAAACCATCCGGGATGCAGACCCAGGGAATGGCGATTCCTGAAATTATTTTGCGGGAGAATCGATTCAGTTATCAGGAACTGGATCCAAGCCATGATGCTCCCGCGATTCATCAAACCATTTCGGGCCGAATTTTTCCGGATCCCACGGATCCACGGAGATGCGGTTTTGATTTTTCCGCATCCGAGGAGGGGATGCTGAAACAGTCTTCTTTCCGCGGGGTATATGATCTGGCGAATCGGAGACTGCTGGAGACGGAAGGGAATTTTCTGCTGGAGCTGTTGGATATAAGCCGACTGCCGTCCCGGGTGGCGGAATGGCAGAAGGTCTATGAGATGAGCCAGCCTCAGGGAGAGGTGTTTACCCGCAGCCGTTATGATCCGGAACAGGGGCAAACGGTTCAGATTGGGATTGAAAAGGGATCGCTGGTGTTGCCTGTTCCACAGATCCGCATTCCCCTGCAGGAAGTGGATGCGAAAATTGTCTGTACCGAAGAGCGGATCAATATAGAATCGTTGTCGGGAAGATATAAGAACTATTGCCAATTCGAAGCGAAGGGAACCATTCACGGGTATCATCCGGAAGCGGCATTTTCGGTGAACCTGGAAGTCAGGGATCTGAATATCCCCCGAGAGTTATGGCAGAGCGACGAGACACGGGAGAAAACGTCCCGGTCCGACCCGAATTCGATTCGGGACATTCAATCTCTTTTTGAGCTGCTGCCGGAACCGTGGAAATCGGATATTTGTCAATTTTATCCGACGGGGCGAATGGATTTGTCGGTGTCTCTGCGGCGGGGGGAATCGCCCGGCGGGGATCTGATTGCATCCGGCCGGATGACTTGCCGGGGGGCGAATTTCGAATATAAGAATTTTCGGTATTTGTTTGAAAATCTCTGGGGGGATGTGGTGTTTGAGAAGAATGCGGTAGTGATTGGCCAGCTGCGGCCGGAGGGAGAGGCAACGGGGAACGTTATAGAAGGGCGCTGGCAGAAACATCCGGAAGGCAGTGAACTGGATTTTACAGTCCAGTGGGGCGGGGTTGCATTGGACAATCGGTTGTATTCGGCATTCCGCGACTGGCAGAAGGAGTTGTGGGACCAGTTCCGGCCATCCGGGACGGCGGATGTACGATATCAGTTAAGCTGGCGTCCCGGGCAGCCGGACCGGACGGATATCCAGATTCAATTGAAGGATGTCAATCTGTCCTATGCGGTATTTCCTTTGCCTCTGGAGCATGGACAGGGGAGCATCGTATGGTCGGAGGGGGAAGCGAAATTTGATCTAAATCCCATCTACGCGGCGGGGGGGCGAATTTGCATGAAGGGGCAGGCAAGGGACCTGTCCCAGAAACCATTTTATATGAAGGCGGAGATGGAGTACGAAAATCTGCAGGTGGTGTCGAGCGAGTATGCATATTGGCCCGATTCCATCCGATCTTTTTTTGAGGATCTGCAATTTGAAGGAGTTCTTTCCGGGCGTGCGAACATTGAATCGGGTCAGGGAAAGGCCGTTTCCCGGGGCGATTCGCCTCTTCTTTCTTCCGTGTCCAATGCGACGGGTTCGACCGCAAGCGGGCAAGGGGCGGTGAATCTTCTTTCTTCGTATCAGGCGGAAGTTTTATGGCGGGACGGGAGGATGCGTCCCAGGGGATTTCCGTGTCAATTCACGAATCTGGAAGGCCGGGCCGATGTGGGGGCCGATGGAGTTCGGATTCATCAATGTCTGGGGCAGCGCGGGAAGACCCGGCTGGATGTTCGCGGAACGATGAAGAATCTGCAGCAGTATTCGCTGCATGTGGAAGGAAAGCCGCTGGAGATGGATGAGGAGCTTTGGGGGGCCATTTCGGGGGATACCATGCCTTTGATCGCGTCCAGCGCCGTGCGGGGATTGGCAAATTTGAGTCTGGATTTATTCCGCTCTCCGTCCTGCGACGGATCCGAATATCACGGAACGATTGAGTTTCTGGAGGCGGAACTGCGGGTGCCCTATTGGGGGTATCCGCTGCAGAAGGTGCAGGGGCGTGTTCAGTTTGGTCCGGATGCGCTGGAAATCGCTTCGCTCCAAAGCCGGGACGATCATATGGAAATGAACATCCGGGGAAAGATTCTTCTGGAGCCAGAGGGGTGGGATTCCCGATTTGAGGTGGATATTCCCGTTTTGAATCTGGATCCGGCATTTTCCGAATTGCTGCCGAAACGGCTTGAGTCCTTGTGCCGGTCGCTCCAACTGGAAGGGCAGTTTCGAGGCCATGTGCTGGCACAGGGGAGGCAGGGTGAGAATCAAAGACAGGTTTGGGATTTACAGGGGACGATTCACGGAGAAGAACTGCGCATGCAGTCTCCCGTGGTGTTTCAGGGTATGCAGGGAGATGTGAATGCCCAGGCGCATTACGATAGCGGGGACGATGTTTTTAACGTGACAGGAATGGTTCGGAATGTGCAATGTCTTGCACGGGGGAAAACCATCCGGGATGCCAGCAGTCAGATTAATTATGACAGCCGGGACCGAAAATTGACGTTTTCGGAGATCAGCGGAGGATTCTGCGGGGGCCAGATGGGCGGAACGATTCAAACGGATTTGCAGATGCCTTTGCCGGGATACCGGACGGAACTGCTGTTTCAGGATGTGGATTTGAAGGAGCTTCTGGCGGATGAAACGAAGAAGCAGCCCTGGCGCCAGAATCTGCGGGGATGGCTGGACGGCCGGATCGATGTGGCACGGGGGCAGGCGGATCAGCCTCGGCGGGGAGTATTTTCCGTCAAAGTTCGCGATGCGGTTCTGGGCGAGCTTCCGCTGGCGGGACAGCTTCTGCATGTCTTCAATCTTTCGCTGCCGGAGGAGGGTGCGTTTCATTCGGCGATTCTGGAAGGGGAGTTGATCGATGAGGTGACTCAATTTCAGCAGATTCAGCTTCGAGGCAGTGCGGTGACGCTGAACGGCGCCGGCGTGATGAAGGAACCCGATCATCATCTGCAACTGGTGTTTGTGATGGAAAGCCCGCATGATTTGCCGAAAATTCCGATTGTGAGCAGCTTTTTTCAGGCGGTGAATCCGGGATTGATGCAGGTTCGTGTGGAAGGGCCGTTCGAGGAGCCTGTTGTTGAGCCGGTGGCGCTGCCGGGCCTGGATGAGGCGTGGAAGGAGTTTTCCCCTCCGGAGAAGAAGTCATCGCAAACAAAATAAACGTGGTTCCAAAGGAAGCTTTATGAACATCAGAGATGGTATTTTATCCGTGGTCTTTGTCGTTTGGATAGCAGGAATCGCCTTGGCTGCCAAGCCGGAGGCATCAAAACAGGAGAAAAGCGTTGCCCGCGGGGATATTGTGCGAAGCTCAGGGCCTGTGGAGCAAACCCCTTGGATTCCTTTGTATCAGGGGAATGGACGGATGGGCTGCTGTTATGGTCCCTGGGGACTGCATGTTTGCTCGGGGGATAAGAGAGCCTACCCCGTTCACGGGGATACCCGGCTGATGCACATGCGGCATTTTGCGAGACTCAATTACGGGATGGATTATCTGCTGCCCCTTATGGAAATCCGATGGATGAAAGAGCCGGAGGGCGGGAAGGTTATACAATATCGGCAGGAGCAGTCGTTCTGGAACGGGGTAATCACAACGCATTTTGCGACCGGGGACTATGCCGTGACGGTGGAGACGTGGTTTGATCCGGAGGAGCGGAACAGGGGGGGAATCCGGATCCAAGGGCAAGGAGCGATACCGGCGGTTGTGGTGTCGCCATGCCGGGAGGTTACGGTTCGATACAAGCAGACGGTGAATCCGAGGTTTACGGACTGGCTGGCGGGAGATACGTGGAAAGCGGATATCCGCTGCGGCAATGCCTTGACGATTCTGGCGGTGCGGTCGAACGGTTCGATGGTCCAAATCCCGGAGGGATTGCAAATCGGAATCAAGCCGGAAGGGATGACGGAGATTCTATTTTCGGTGAACGAGGAACCGAGAGCGACGGCAGAGCCATCGCTGGAGCGTACGAAATCCGCATGGCACGGAATCTGGGAGCGGACGGCACGGGTGGATTTTCCGGATGAGACGGTCCAGAAAATGTGGATTCGGTCGATGGCGTATATTTTATACTCGTACAATGATGATCCCTACGGGCCAGCGCCTCCCAATGGATTTGCCAGCTGTATCTGGCAATTTCCGTTTCCGGAGGATCTATCCTTTATCCATCCGGTGCTTGCGGCGACGGGGCATATCGAAGTGGGGCAGGCGTGGATGGAGCACTGGCAGAAGCAGATCCGTGGATTTCAGGATTACACGCAGCGCCGTTTTAAAAGCCGCGGGATTATGACGCCCTGGAATACGCCTTACGGGGAGATGGCGGGATATCACGATCCGGATCCGCCGGGTCCGCATGCCGATGAGATTCATAACTGCGGATACATTTGCCGGATGGCGTACGATACGGCTGTGTTTTTGAACGATGCGGAGTGGGCGAAGAACTATGCGGATCCATTTTTATTGGAAACAAGCCGGTTTTTTCTGGATAATCTTCACAAGAAAGACGATGGATTGTGGCATTTGTATGTGTACCCTTCCTCGGGGCAGGATGAATTCGGAGGGGAAAATCAGTGGAACTATTTGTGTGCGCTGTTCAGCGCTCAATATGCGTTTGAGAAGACCGTGGAGCGGGGCTTGGACGAGGACGGGCGAATAGGGGCGGTACTGAAGGATGGACTCGCGTTCCCGGCGATATTGGCGAAAGAGGGAATGTACACGACCTGCCAGGGACGCGGGGAACAGGATTTGGGAAAACAAAAGCACCCGGTGCAGCTCAATCCGCTGGCGCTTCTGCCCCTGGCGGGGAAACTGGATGATCCGACGCGGAAGGCGTATGAGCGGCGGTATGATCTGACGGAAGATGCGAAGGTTCCGCATTTTTCCGGATGGACGCTGGGGGAATTTCTGCTGGCGGATGTGCGGATGAAAAATTCCACGGAATTTCTCAAGGACTGGGGGCAACTTTTACCGGCGGGATACGCGGATGAGGATTTTGTGCAGATTTATGAATCTAGCCGGCGGTGGGACCGGGCTTTTTATGTGACGTCCCATGGATTTATCGCCAATGCCTTTCTGGACGGCCTGGTGCAAAGCTGGTGGGGCGAGCTGGAACTGGGAGGGTGCGTACCCTGGAAGGGCAAGGTGGAATTTGAAGGGATCGTCAGTCCGCTGGGAGTGACGGTTTCAGGGCGGATCCAGGATGGCAAAGGGCAGGCGGAGTTGAAGGCCTGGAAACCCTGTTCGTTTCCCTGTCAGGGAAAAATCCTTCGTTTGAAGAAAGGCCAAACGGCCCGGATGGCGATTCGGGTTCCCTGAGTTAGTGAAGGCCGTTCTGAAGGAAGAACGGACTGTATTTCTGGTCGGTGCCCAGAATGTGCTTTTTAAGCCAATCGCTCAGGAAATTCATGACCTGAATCGAAAGCCCGAGTTTGCCATTCTGGAAATCGTTCCGGAATCGGGAGACTTCCTGGAGAAATTTCTGGTGTTCGGATTTGTGAGCCGGCGAATCGGGATACGCAAACTGATCAAAGTATTTTTCTTCCGTGGAGAAATGCGAGGCGGTGTATTGAATCAGGCCATCGACGATTTTTTTCAAGATGTCTTTGCCCTGTCCGGCGCGCATGGCATCATCGAGGTCATTAATCATTTTCACCAGCTTCTGATGCTGCCTGTCGATTTCGATGATTTTTACGCTGAGCGTGTCGTTCCATTGAATCAGGGCCATGGTTCTCTCCTTACAGGGGATTGTTCGGAAATCAGCATTTGTTTTTGTTATTATCGGCGGAGCCCGCACGGCGCTGGAGGGCAAGGGATGGAATTGCCCATGAAGGCTTCCCCGACTGGCATCCATAGGTGCAAATCCCTATGCATCCTGTTTGGTTATCGGAACTAGGTACCGTTGTTCGGACGAATTATCGAGAGATGGCCTGAAGAAGATTTTGGAGGGCGTTGCCTCGATGGGAAATGCGGTTTTTCTCGTCGGGGGTCATCTGGGCGATGGTTTTTTGACGGTCGGGGTCGTAAAAAATGGGATCTTAGCCAAAGCCATTGACGCCTATCGGTTTGCGAAGGATTTTTCCTTCAACGGTTCCTGTCACCTCGAGCAGGATCTTGTCGGGATCGGCCAGGCAGAGACAGCAGCGGAAACGCGCGGTGCGTTTCTCCTCGGGGACGTTTTCCAGAAGACGAAGGACTTTTTCATTGTTGGCCCGGTCCCGGACAGCGCGGTCGGGGTGATCGACGCGCGCAAAGCGTGCGGAATAAATCCCGGGATCGAGATTCAGGGCGTCGATTTGCAGTCCCGAGTCGTCCGCGAGGACGGTTTGCTGGAGTAAGCCGGCGTAGTGGAGGGCTTTTTTGCGAGCGTTTTCCGCGAAGGATTGGCCATCTTCAACGGCATCGGGGAGCAGATTGAAGTCGCTCAGACTTTTTAATCGAATTGGCAGTTTGGAAAGGAACGCTTGGAATTCCCGGAGTTTTCCGGGATTGGTGGTGGCTACGACAAGTTCATCCTTGATCCAGGTCAGACGGGCATGATTCATAGCAGAAACATCAGTTAAAAAGGGACTTCCGGTTTGAGGTCTTTGATTCGGATGACGAGGGATTTATTCGGGGTTCGCAGTTTTTTCCCTTTTTGCTGCTGCACGGTGAACACTTCAAATCCGTTTTCAAAGCGGTGAGGATACTTGCGGAGAATGGCTTCAATCCGGGAATTATCCTCCTGGCGGCTGATGCAGCCGACATAGATGCGGGACTCCCGCTGGCCATGGATGAAAAACGCGGGATCCCGGTTTTCATTTCGGAGTTTCCGAACAGCTTCGACGGCAGAGAGTTTCCGGTCGTAATATTCCTGATCCGGGACGTTGTAATAGGAGGCGATTTCGATGGTGTAATCGCAGTCATTAAGGAGCAGATTCCACTCTTCGGGAGCCGGGGGATCGGGGGAAGATATTTCGCGAATGTAACAGAATTGATAGGGACCGGCATTCAGCGATTTATAGAGTTTTCGAACGCGTTGGAGTTCATTTTGAATGGGGCTTCCGGGGGTTTCCTTATCGAATCGTCCGTAATTGACCATCAGTCCTTCGGGATCATTGTGAAGCCAGATGTCCTCGGTTTTCAGGACTTGACGGGCTTTTTGCTGAAGAGACTGCGCCTGTTCCACCCGATCCTCCTGGGAATATTGTCCCAGGACAATAGTGAATCGGCCGGTCTGGACGGCGGATTGGCGGGAAAGGGGGGAGAAATTACTCGAATCGGAACCGGAAGAGCCTCCGGAGGGGCCCGCGCATCCGCAAGCGAATTCCAGCAGAGCCGGCGCAAGCAGATACCATCTGATGTAAACTCGAATGTGTTTCATGGCATAATCCAAACCAATGAACCCATAGCCGTGGTATTTCATTTTACACAGGGGAAGTATGATATTCTTTATGGGAGGATATTTCCAGCAAAAAAGAGCGTTCTGGATTGGATGATTGGATTCAATTTGGGACGGTACGAGTCAGATTTTGAAGGGTTTCTGACCTTCCGTCCGCAAGGCGACGACGCAATTTCGGCCGCTGCGTTTGGCCTCATAAAGAGACTGGTCGGCGAGATGGAGGAGGTGGAGGGCATCGCGGGGATGATTGTTCGTGGTGGCCAGCCCAATACTCAGTTTAGGAAAGAGGGGGGGATTGATGTTGTTGTCGGCAATCGGCCGGGAGGCGTGCGGATCGAATTGGCGGGCTTCGTGTTCAAAGAGGCTTCGGATTCGTTCGGCGATCTGCCAGGCCTGGATTTCATCGCAGCCATTGAGGAGAATCATGAATTCATCCCCTCCGATTCGGGCGGCGAAATCATCCTGACGGATGACGCCGTGGATCAACTGGCCTGTAAATTTCAACACCCGGTCAGCGGCGCAATGGCCCCAGGAGTCATTAATGGATTTGAACTGATCGATGTCGAGGACCAGGCAGGCCAGAGCGGTATTTTGCTGCCTGGCGGCATTGAAGAGCCTGGTAAACCATTTTTCGAAATGATTTCGGTTTGCCAGTCCGGTGAGGGAATCGATTTGACTGGATTTTTCGAGCCGGCGGAGAGCCTTTTGGAAACGTTCCGTGCGGCAGGCGACTTCGCGTTCGATTTTTATGGTCTGAGATGCGGTGTTGTTCTGATTCTGCTGATAGGCGAAAAAGAGCCGCTGAATCTCCTGGGACAACTCCTGAACAACCGCGGGGGATGACGTACTGCCGAGGGAATCCTTCTGTCCATATCGAAGCTGACGGGTTTCATGGAGAAGCCTTCGCAGGGGAATCAGATAATACCATCGAACGGCCAATCCGGCGAGAATGGCCGCCAACGACAGGGAAATGACTACGGCAAGAATACTTGTCATGCTGCCTCTCCGTTCGTTAAAACAAAGTTAGCACGTTTCCTGATAAGTAAAAGATACAATTCAAAGGAAGGGGAAATTGCCAGAAAATACGCTA
>CAZOTP010000030.1:0-18070 GCA_964582655.1 uncultured Pirellulales bacterium
ATCAGTATAACGATCCGATTTCCCAACCTCGAGCCTGGCTTTCATAGTTTCTTGGTGGCAAAATCTTCACAAGCCAAATGCAAGAGAGTTTACTTCATTTCTGAAATAATCCGTTGTAATATACGGATGACCGCATCCGAATCCTTGCAAGAGATTGCCTCCTCCAGCAGATTCTTCTGTCTTTCCGTAAACACCAGAGGCGCTTCCGGCTGGAACTCGGAAAACCCAAGCCCTTCCGTAATCGCCCGCCGTAGCGAATCCAGATTCTTTTCCTTCAGTGCCGACACACCCGCATCCCCTTTCTCCACGTGCATCGAAGGATGCAGATCGATCTTGTTCACCGCGATCACGGCAGCTTTGCCTGTCGGCAGATCCCTCACCAGCGTTTCCCGCCTCTTGTGATACTCCCGCGACGCCTCCAGAACCAGCACAATCAAATCCGCCCGCTCCATCTGCTTTGCCGTCTGAATCATCGCATCCTGCTCAATCGCGTTGTCCGCTGTTTTCCATCCCGCCGTATCCACCACTGTCACCGGAATCCCTTCCAGTTCCACCGTCTGCTCGGTCCAGTCCCGCGTCGTCCCCGGCAGTTCCGCGATCATACTCTGTTCCCACCCCGTCAGTGCATTGGCCAGTGTGCTTTTCCCCGCGTTCGTCGGCCCGCACAGCACTACGCGGCTGGATAAAATCAGTTTTCTCGCCAGTTCATAGCTTGCCAGAACATGTTTCGCTTCCTCCCGAAATGCTTCCAGTGATTTTGGATTATCTTTCAATCGCTGGATTTGTTTCTCGCACCACCCTGTCAATCCCCCCGGCTGCTGCGCTGCAATCGTCAGCACTCCCAGCCGACTCTGCATCCGAGGCAGCGTCCGGGAAATCTCCGCCGCAATTGATGGTGCATCGAACAGCGATTCCCATTCCGCAATCTCCGCCCCGTTTTTTTGCAGCGTCATCAGGATTCGCTGTACCACCCGCGGCCCGCCGTGGCAATGAATTTCCGCCAATCCCTGCCCTGTATCCGCCCGAACCAGCACTTCATCAATGATTTCCGGCCCGTCCTGAATATGTCCAAGAAAAACCTGATCCGGCCGCACCGTAGAAAGCGCCCCGGCCTGCTTGGGATGGAATACGGTTTGAAGAATCGAAAGGGAATGTTCCCCCCGCATTTGAATCACGGCAATCGCCGCCGGCTCTGGCGCTGTGATCAGGGCTGCCTTACTCTTCATCATCGCTGGATTCAGAGGGATCGGGGGAGTCTTCTGGTTTACAGGATTCGCAGGAGCAGGAATCGCCGGACTCCGAAAGCTTCATCCCAAACTCCTCTTCCATCGCCTGGATATATTTCTGATACGCATGAAACAGACCGTACAAACACAGATCGGGCACCACCGAATCCACAAAATCGCATTTCTCCGCAATCATCTTGCAGAATCCCCCCGTAATTACCACCTGGGGCCAGTGTCCCAGCTGCGTCGCGTACCGCTCCACCAGTTCCCGAAGTGCCCCCAGGGCCCCGTAATAAATCCCGTTCTGAATCGCGCTGACCGTGTTCGTTCCGTAATTGCCCTCCGGGACCCGAATCTCCACCTCCGGCAGCGCAAAGGTATGCTCGTGCAGCGACATCGCTGAAAGTTTCAATCCCGGCATAATCACCCCGCCCAGAAAAATCCCGTGCTGATTCACGCAGTCAATTGTCGTCGCCGTGCCGAACGCCGCCACCACCACCGCGTTCTGTACCACTTCATACGCCGCCCACGCCGAGAGCAGCCGATCTGTCCCCACCGTTTCCGGATTCTCCACCGCCATCTTCAGCAGAATCGGAAACTCCCGCCCCAGCAGCAGCACATGCTGATCCAGTTCCTCTCTGACCGCCTCCTCCACCATCGTCAGTCCCTTTCCGTTTACCGAGCTGACCGCCACCGGCACCGTCCTGGCCCCGAGCGCCTGCGCCCCGCAAAGATCGCGAAACTCCCGGATGATTCCCCGCAGCGGTTCGGCGTGCAGCACATCCACATGCGCGGTCCGCACCAGCCGATTGCCCTTGAACACTCCCAGCGAAACATTGCTGTTGCCGATATCAATCGCGATCAGGTCCATATCCGTTTCCTGTCTCTATCGAATCATCCTCTGCATCATTGTAAAAAGGATCTGCTTCTGCCGCCTCGTTTTCCGGCTCCTCCTCCGGCAAAATTGCCGGCTCTGCTTCCGGCTCCTCGGTCTCCCGGATCCGCCGCGTCTCCTGCCACAGCCTCTCCAGCAGCGTCTGCAGATTCTTCCCCGTCACCGAACAAACCGGAATCACTTCCTTCCCCACCGCGGACTCGAATTCCCTCAATTTTTCCTCCTGTGGGTCCAGATCCATCTTCGACGCCACGAGAATCTCCGGTTTATCCGCCAGCATCGGACTGTACAGCGACAATTCCTTCCGGATGGTATGGTAATGGTACACCGCGTTTCCCCCGTCGATGCACGCCACATCCACCAGGTGCACAATGAGCCGCGTTCGTTCGATATGTCTGAGAAAATCATGCCCCAGTCCAAGCCCCTTGTGCGAACCTTCGATCAAACCGGGGATATCCGCGACCACAAATCGGCGATACCCGCTCAATTCCACAATTCCCAGATTCGGCTGCAACGTCGTGAACGGATAGGGCGCCACCTTGGGCCTTGCCGCCGAAATTCGCGACAGCATTGTGCTTTTGCCCGCGTTGGGCAATCCCACCAGTCCCACATCCGCGATTAGTTTCAATTCCAGGCGCAGATTTCGCATCTGCCCCGGCTTGCCCGGCTCCGCGTAGCGCGGCGCCTGACGCGTGGGGGTGGCGAAATGCTTGTTCCCTTTTCCTCCGCGACCGCCCCTGGCGACGCAGATTGTCTGTCCCGGCTTTTTCAGGTCCTTCAACACCAGGTCCCGGTCCTTGTCGAGGATGATGGTGCCCACAGGAACCTGAATATACAAATCCTCACCCTTTTTCCCGTAGCACGCCTTGCCCATCCCGTCCTGGCCCCGTTCCGCGGGCCATTCGTGTTTGCCCGAAAAATCCAGCAGCGTATCCACCGATTCATTCGCCTGAATAAACACGCTCCCTCCGTCGCCGCCGTCGCCGCCGTCCGGACCCCCGCGCGGAATGAATTTCTCACGCCGAAAACTCGTGCATCCGTTGCCCCCGTCACCCGCCTTCACCACAATTTCCGCTCGATCGATAAACATAATCGTGAAATCGAATTAAGCCATGCATTATCACTTTGTATGCGGTTCAGAATTCGCTGCTTTCGAAACAGAAGTTTGCTGCGATTCGATCAAATCCTCTATCAAAAAACGAGAGCAGCTTATGGGGCCGCTCTCGTTTGATTGACTTCGAAGAATTCGGGAATCGGATTTAGTTCGCCGCTTCGACGCTCACCCGCTTGCCGTTGAATACCACCGTGCCGGGGACCAGGGCGAACAGCGTGTAATCTCTTCCCATGCCGACATTAACGCCGGGTTTGTACGCCGTTCCGCATTGCCGAACCAGAATCGAACCGGCCTTGGCCGTCTGGCCGCCGAATAATTTCACTCCATGATACTTCGGATTGCTGTCGCGTCCGTTACGGGTCGAGCCTTGACCTTTCTTATGTGCCATACGTAAATCCTCAAAGTCCGTTCCTAACTCGCTGCATCAATTGAGTTTAAAACAAATTACCGCATAATCCATTGGCGGTTTCGATACAGCATCACTCGTTTCTCCGGCGTAATCGCATCACCGGGAACATGGTATTCTAACATAAGTGTTTTTCGAAGCAAGACTTCTTTTATTTTTTTTCCGTCCTCGCCGCCGGAAACCGGATATTGCACGGGAGCGGTCTCATTGCTCAGTCCGGCGATAAATATATATGCCTTCTTGGCTTGCGGATCGAACTCCTCAAACACCGCCACGGAATCCCGGGCGTTGTCTTTGCCCTGAAGGATTTTCCCGGTAATTTTACTGGGGTGCTCCAGAAGGGGGATGTTCTTTTCATATCTCGAATGGATCTGATCAAACACTTCCTTGCGGGGATTGATATCAGCGTTGTAAAGCTTGAAAGTATCAGTATATAGGTAAAATTCGGGGTAAAAATCCAGATCTTGTCCGGTGTTATTGATTATGGTATAAAGAAGATACCAATAGATTTTTGGTTTTGCATCACCGGGAAGCAGAATTTCGATTCGTTGTGGATCGCCATGAAATTCGACTTCCAACTGCCACGTTCCAGGCGGAGGAACCAGAGCCGGGGTGGGAGCGGCGGCGGCGGGAATTGCGAATGCCAAAAGGGCTAACAGTAAACACATCGCCGAATCCTGTACAGACCCAAAAGCTTTCATAATTTACCTGTCAGCAAGGGATTACATTATTCTTTTCCAGGGCTGGACAACCGGAACAGCCTTGTTTTTCCGGCTGATCTATCCTAACATGACTGTAGTGTAACACCTGAAGAAAGATTGTCAAGTGTCTATTTTCTAACCGTAAGCTCTTTCCTTTGAGGATGTTAGACCTTTATCATGAAGCGACCTGAAAGGACCATCCCAACGAAAGGTATTCGTCGGATTTTGGTATAAAATGTCGGATTTTGGTATAAAATGAGAGTACCAAGAGGATTAAAACGGTACGATGGTTGGCGAAAATGGATAAACATCAATCGTTTTTAAAACCGGTGGAGTTTTCCGTTCGGAAGGCGATTGAGCTGCAAAAGGAGCTTGCCAGACGAGTTCGGATCGAACCTGTGAAGCGGGCTATCCGGTCGGTGGGGGGGGCGGATATGGCGATCTGCGAGGGGGGACATATGTGCGTTGCGGCTGTGGTGGTGATGCGATTTCCGGAACTGGAGGTGATTGAGAAATCAGATGTGATATTCCCTCTGGAGGTGCCTTATATTCCGGGGCTGCTTTCGTTTCGGGAGGCGCCAGCGGTGCTGGCGGCATGGGAGAAGCTGAATGTGAAGCCGGATGTATTAATCATTGACGGACAAGGGATTGCGCATCCCAGGCGGTTCGGACTTGCCTGTCATATCGGGGTGTATCTGGACCGGATCACGGTAGGGTGCGCCAAGAGTCTGCTGGTGGGATTGCCCCGTCGCGAGCCTGCACAGCGTAAGGGAAGTTACAGTTCGCTGATCTATCAAGGGGAAAGGGTGGGTACGGCGCTGCGGACGAGGGAGGGAGTGAAAAGCGTGTATGTGTCGGTGGGGCACCGGATAACGCAGGCGGAAGCGGACCGGCTGGTACTGCGGTGCTGCACAAAATACCGAATTACAGAACCGATTCGGGCGGCGCATCACGCGGTAACCGAGAAGAGAGGGGAGCATGCGCATACGTCAGGAAACGACCACTAAATGCGGGCGGATTTGGCATCCGAGGAAGATACGGCATATTCCACGAGTTTTCGAACAAGGCCTGGGATGGTGAATTCATCGGCCTCGATGGTTGGCTCCATGCCCGCCTGGCGCAAGGTTTGCGAAGTGATAGGGCCGATACTGGCCAGACGGATGGCGTGGGCTTTCAATTCTTCGGCGGGGATAAGCTGCAAAAAGTTGCGAACAGTGGAAGAGCTGGTGAAGGTAAACCAGTCCACGCTGTGACTTCGGATTGAATCGAGACGCGGTGGGAGGGCTCTGGTTTCCGGCTTGGTGCGGTCGGCGATGACTTCCTCCACCTGAGCGCCGAGGTCTTCGAGCCGTTCGGCCAGATCGGGCCTTGCGATGTCGGCGCGGGGAAGGAGGATCCGCGAGCCAGTCAGGTCGTCTGCATGGGAAATGGCGGTGACAATTTCCTCCGCGACGTATTTTTGTGGAATCAGGTCCGGCGCAATGCCACAGATTTGGAGCCGCCGGGCGGTCATGGGGCCGATGGCGCAGACTTTTACGCCTCCCAGATGCCTGGCGTCGTATCCGGCATGGTCCAGCTCGCGGAAAAACGCATCGACACCATTTGTACTGGTGAAGATGACCCATCGGTAATGGCGGATCTGGATGGCGGCGTTTCGCAGCTGCTGTGGATCTTCGAGCGGTTCAATCCGGATGGTGGGGAATTCGACAGTATTCGCTCCCAGGGCAGTAAGCTGCTGGACGAGTTCGCTGGACTGTTCGCGGCTTCGTGTTACAACGATCGTTTTACCAAAGAGGGGGCGGTTTTCGAACCATTTCAGCGTTTCCCGCAGACGAACGACCTGGCCGAAAACCAGCAGGGCCGGCGGAGCCATGTTCGAAGCGGCGGCTTTTTCCGGCAGGTCGGCGAGGGTCCCGACAACCGTTTTCTGACGGGGCGTGGTGCCCCACATAATCATCGCGGCGGGTGTGGAATCGGACATGCCGTTTTCACGGAGACGCCGGCAGATCGCGGGAGCATTTTTCACGCCCATGTAAAACACGAGTGTACCCTTCCAGCGGGCGAGGAGGTTCCAATCGATCGCGGATTCGCCGGAGCGATCTTCGGCTTCATGGCCAGTTACGAAAATCAGCTCGCTGGCAAAATCGCGATGGGTCACGGCGATGCCCGCATAGGCGCAGACGGCGATTCCCGCGGATACGCCGGGCACCACTTCAAACGGGATGCCCGCGGCAGCAAGACATTCAGCTTCTTCCCCGCCTCGGCCGAAAACAAAGGGATCGCCTCCTTTGAGACGAACCACGATTTTTCCAGCGAGGGCTTTTTCGACGAGGAGCCGCTGAATCTGATCCTGCGGGAGAGAGTGGCGGGAAGCCTCCTTGCCGACGTAACACACCTCGCAGTCGCGGGGAACTTCATGGAGAAAGCTGCGATCCGCCAGATGATCGTACACCAGAACCTCGGCGATGCGAAGGAGTTCCAGCGCCCGAAGAGTAATGAGGCCCGGATCGCCGGGGCCTGCGCCCACCAGATAAACCACGCCTTTTGCAGAAGCCGTCATGGCTCTTCCTCGTCGGTAAAGGGATCCGGACCGGCATCCAAATCCATATCGGAATCCAACCCGGATTGATTTTCCAGATCCGTTTTATCGGATGGAGAAGCAGTCGAATCGGGGGCCGGCGTTACGGAATATTCCGTCCCGGCGTGTTGTTCCGCGGCAGGTTCTTCCCCGTGACGCGGCTGTCTATGGCTGGGGATTTTCTGGATATCCGCGGAAATGGCGTGGGCGACGGCAAGTTCGGCCGGCTCGGCGGTCATGGGATAGATATAAATCTGGCTGAAGGGCTTCTCCTGTTCAATGCGGACGAGCTTCATACGAATCAGCTCCAGGAGCGCCAGGAACAAACCCACCATTTCGAGGCGGTGGCGGCACCGCTGGAACACCGACTGGAACGTCAGCGAGGTTTCCTGCTGTGCCCGGTCCAGAATTTCCGTTTCATATATATCGATGGGAGTATCGTCTTCGATGACTTCGTGCATTCGCTTGTTCGCCAGCGTTGCCTTCATCAGCTTCTGGAAGGCGTCGAACAAGTCCCAGATTTGAATTCCCTCGATATCGAATTCCCGCTCCTGCTTCAATTCCTCCTGGAGTTTTAGCAAATCCGACTGACTGCGGGCGAACCGCAGGGACTGAAGCTGGGCGGACTGGTCTAGCTGCCCGGCAAAGTCTTTGAATTTTTTGTATTCCAGGAGCTGTCGGACGAGGTTCAGCCGCGGATCGCCCAGATCTTCCGACTCTCCCTCTTCTTCCAATTCCTCCGTCCTGGGCAGCAGCATGGCGGATTTGATTTCCATCAGCGTCGCGGCCAAAACAAGAAAATCTCCGGCGGCTTCCAGATCGATTGTCTGCAACAGTTCGACGTATTCGATGTACTGCTTCGTAATCGACGCAATGGGAATGTCGGTGATATCCACTTCGGCTCGCCGGATCAGGTACAGCAGCAGATCCAGCGGTCCGTTGTAGATTTCCAGATTGACGCGGTAATCAGACATGCGAGGTACTTTTCCTGTATTCCAGCGTCACGGCTTCGAGACCACAATGCCCGTGGCGTCGCGGACTTTTTCCATCAGCTGCCGGGCGATATGCCTGGCTTTCTGACCGCCCTCTCGAAGGACGTCTTCCACATAATCGGGATCGGCGGCGAGTTTCTCGTACCGCTGGCGGAAGGGTTCGAGCAGTTCGTTCATCAATTCCGCCGTTCGTTTTTTGACTTCGCCGTAGCCCATGCCGCCGTTCCGGTAACGCCGGCGCCATTCTTCCGTCTCCTCCGGGGAAGCGACGAGTTTCAAGAAGGCGAATACCAGGCATTTCTCGGGATCCTTGGGCTCTTCCACGGGGGTGGAATCGGTCTGGATTCGCATGATTTTCTTTTTGGTCTGCGACGCTGGTTCCACCAGCTCCAGGGTGTTGTTGTAGCTCTTGCTCATCTTTCGCCCGTCGAGCCCGGGAACCACCGCGGTGGATTCCAGGATATAGGGATCAGGAATGGTGAGAATTTCGCCATACTGGGCGTTGAATTTTATGGCAATGTCGCGGGTCACTTCGATGTGCTGTTTCTGGTCCTGCCCGACGGGCACCAGATTGCTGTTGTAGATGAGGATATCAGCGGCCTGCAGAACGGGGTAGCAGAACAGACCATGATTGGGAGAAAGCCCCTGATCCACTTTATCCTTGTAGCTGACGCACCGCTGCAGGAGCCCCATGGGGGTGACGCAGGAAAGAATCCAGGATAATTCGCAGACTTCCGGAACATCGGACTGCCGGAAAAACACGGATTTCGCCGGATCGATTCCGACCGCCAGATAGCCGCATGCGACGTGATGGGTATGTTCCCGCAGATCTTCCCCGCGGGTTACGCTGGTCTGGGCGTGATAATTGGCGATAAAGTAAAAACACTCATTGCCCTCGTTTTGGAGCTGGAGATATTGCCTCATGGCTCCAAAATAATTTCCGATATGCAGCTTGCCCGAAGGCTGTATGCCCGAAAGTACTCTCATGATCTCAATCCTGAACGGCCGGTCCGCCGATTCGATTCCAAAAAACGCCATAACCATGAAAAAATACGATAATTAGCTACCTTATCGGCCTGTGGACGGGTTGTCAAGCCTTGAAGGGCTAAAACCCCAATCCCACCCCGGCGAAGGGTGGCTAACCCCCTGATTTTCATAATGATTAGGAACGTATTTGACGATGAGATATCTTTTGAACACCTGCGTTGATTCGACCCCTACGGTCTGATAACCAGAATGAATGAAAGCGCCCCGCACGGAGGATAGGAGAGCTTTCCTACGCCAAATAAACAAGGAGTACCACATGAAATATTGTTCTATGGCTTACGTACTTATCCTGATTTTTTTCAGCACGTCATTTCCGGGGTGTTTTGCCTCCAAACCGGAAGATATCCAGGCCTTTACCCGCCCCTATGAAGCCCAGGTTACTGCGGACAAATATACCCTGCTCCCCCCGGACGAGGTGGAGATTTACTGCACCAAAATCCCGTAAATCGACAAACAAAGACAGAAGATTCGTCCGGACGGATTTATTTCCGTCGAAGGGCTCAGCGAGATCCGGGTTGTGGGACTGACCGCCGGTGAGGTATCCGACATCCTTAAGGAAAAAGCGTCCAAACTGTATTCTCTTCCGGCGGACAAACCGATCGACTTCCGGATTTTTGTGTATCGGAGCCAGTTTTATTGCGTAGTCGGCGAGTTGCGAAGGCCCGGCCCCAAGCCCTACACCGGGCGTGATTCAGTCCTTCATGCGATTACGGAAGCCTATCCGGAAGTGACGGGCTGGAAGGATAAAATTCAGGTGGTTCGGCCCAGCTATCATCCGCTGGAACAGGAGCCCCAAGTCTTCGAAATGAGTTATGCCATGATGGTCACTCACGGAGATATGAGCAAAGATGTGCTTCTCCAGCCGGGGGACATCATATATGTCCCGCCGACCGTTTTGTCGGGCATTGCCATGGTCATCGAGGAATTTGTCCGTCCGATCGGACGGGCCCTGGCGCCGGTCTATACGGTTCAGATGATTCAGGCGACGCAATAATCGCCGGTTCCCCGAGAAATGATCCGGCGGATGAGTACGAAAACTTCAGGAGGCGGAAGGTTTGATAATGCAACGGGAGGGCCCCATGCCATCAAGCCTGCCCCTGTCAAAACCGAAACCGCATAAACCATGACCGTTCAACGACTTTTAAAACGTGTTCACCTGGTCGGGACAATCTGGTTCGGATTGTGCGTGAGATATGTCCTGATTCTTTCGCTGCGGGAGGCGGGGGTCCGCTGGTGGGTCATCTTTTCGCTTTCCGGACCTTCCGCCGTGGTGGCGTTTGTGCTGCTGAGCCTGTATCTGCTGGCCATCTACAAAGGGGCCTCGCGAAGCGAAAAAACGGAACTGGAATACCCGCTGAGCAGCACGGGGGCGTCTACTATGCTTCCCCGTTCATGGGAATTCTGGCGGGTCTGCTGGAGATGTTCGACCCGGCCGATCTCCCACAGTCGCTGATCGGAATCGCGTACGGTTCAATCGGGACCACGTTTCTGGTGTGGATTATTCTCGATCCTCTTGTGGCGATGATTGAAATGATGCTGCCGGCAAGCCGGATCTTGCGGGCCCAAAGACAGAAGGAAAAGGAGCAGCAAAAGCTCCGGCAAAAAGAGGAGCGGGAGAGGCTCTTTCGCGACCTTGAAGCAAAGGAACAGCAGCAGTTGGCGCAGTGGGAATCCTCCCTGCTGCCGCAGGCCGCTAGACTGGCACAATTGCTCCGCGACGCCCATCCTCCCCTCCGAGAGCAGGAAACCGCCGCGGTCGATATCGGTCTTCAAGCCTGGCAGACGGGCGGTCTGGCCTGCATGAAATTCCTTCACGAAAAAGCGAATACCGCCGCGGATCCCTCCCAGCCCCCTTTCTGCAAAGACCTTTTGTCCGTCTGGTGGGATGGCATCGGCGACTGGCGTCATTCCCCCTTTCGTTCGTAAAATCACTCAACGCATTGCATAACGGAACGCCGAACTTTGAGCCTATCCGAATCACCCGATTTATTCCGGCCGGCTGCAAAGTCCGATGCCAGCATTGTCAGCCCAAAACATCCTCGACGTGGTATTCAGCTGCGCCTGCGTCCGTTTTGGACCTGCCACCTCGGCTTCGAACTTTTCGCTCGGTCTCATAACAACCTGGTCATTCGGATAGGCTCTTACTCAATCCGGATCTTCACGCACACTTTTCGAATTTTCTCCGGCCCGTTCACGCAGAGGCAGGGCCGATGGCCGTCCGAAGGGCCGTACACCGCGAACATGCGGGGTTTTAAAATGACGGTGGAAAAATCCTCCGTTTTGAAGAGCATCGCATCATTCTGCTCACTGTATTCCTGCACCATTTCCGCTTCGGCATGGTCCATCAGGGCCACATCCTGTTTTTCCTGGCCTTCCAGAACGATATGAACATCCAAAAACTTTCGGTGGGCTTCAAACACTTTGCCGTCGTGGCCGGCTGTTTCCACGGTCTGGACCAAGGCAAAGATAGTGTCCCCGTCGATGGGGTATTTGCCGTCGGGCCGGGACCCATCAAACTCCATCACAAACTGCACGGCTTTGGCAATGGCATCGGATGCGCCGCCATATGATTCGATATTTTCCACGCTGTCAAAAATCATACAAGTCCTCAATTTCTGTCAGTAACATAAGGTTATCGGATATTCATAGGACGACCGGGCAGGACAGGCTGAACCCAGGCCGTTTCCACTTCATTTTCGATATGCGGGATTCGTTCCTTCCGTTTGGTGGAGCGGATTCTCGCCCGAAGATAAATTTCCTTTCCGTTCAGGGTATAACGGACGTGCGTGCCGGATTCCGTTGAGAGCACCTGGCCGAGGGTATCGCTATAGATTCGAGTGGCACGGATTTCCTGACCATTCTCATCCAGAATGGGTTTGCTGGAGGGATCATATCCCTGCAGGGTCCCGATGAACTCGGTGGTATAGGAGACTCCCTTTTCCGGCTGGATTTCGATGCTCAGGGATTTGCCATCAAACTGTACATCGCGGAGCAGGACGCCGGTCGTCGAGTAGAAATCGCCTGCGTTCATTGCCTCCAGAATGGATTCGGGGGTCAGATGGTACGCTCGCACCATAATCCATGCCCGCCCGGTGCGCAATGCCGTGGATCCTTCATCCAGATAGGAATGCCGGTCATCGTTAGCCACGCCATAGAGGAGGGGGAAATGAAGTTCCGCCAATCGTTTTGTCAGGAGAATATCCCAGACTTTCTCGGTTCCCGCGCGGAGGCCTTCGCCATAGGTATTCGTAGAGGGGAGGGAGTTATAGACTTCCAAAAACCGGATTTCACGGAACGGGAGAATGTCTTCCGCGGTGAGATGCCACTTCCAGTTGGGATGATTGACGATCAAAAGCATCGGCTGGCCATACTTTTTTTCCTGCTCTGCGACGGCGTTAATGGCATACGTCAACGCACCGGATTCGGTTTCGGATTTCACTTTTTCCACGGTTTCAATCAAGTTGATTCCGTTGGCATGCGCATGCGACTGGGTGATTTCCTCCCCCTGGATCAGGCAGAACCGGCCCGGTTCTTCAAACAGATGCCGAAACTCGTTCAGCGGCTTGAGCCGCACCTGCAGTTTGCCATCCGCCTGCCGCGTCTGAACCCACTTGTCCCCGTAGCGTTTGACGTAGTCGTCATACTGGGGGAGAATTTTTCCTTCCTTGTCCAGCGGTTCAATCCAGCAATCGCCCTGCGAAATGCGGTGATGATCGGTCAGGGAAACAAAGTGGTAGCCCGCTTCTTTGTACAGTTCCACGGCCCGCTCGGGGAATTCCTGTCCATCGCTCCATTTGCTGTGCATGTGGAGGTTGCCCTTCCACCAGCGGGGCTGGTCGCCCTGCTTGACGGACTGGGCGTGAGCCGAACAGCCCGCCAAAAGAGCCGTTATTCCCAGAATGACAAACCAGGACCGTATTTTGGAATCAAGTTTTATTGCATTTTTCATGAGCGGTACTCCTTTATCGGGTTTCCGTAAATAGCAGTTGTCCTTCGCCAAAGACAGCGGCGGGGAAGCTGCTCCAGTCAAAGGGATCGCCGGACCAGGCGGTAAACGAGGCCCATTTTCCTTTTTCCAGAGAGCCCAGGAATTTGTCGATTCCCAGCAGCCGTGCGTTTTGTCGGCTGACCAGCCCGACGGCCTGTTCATGGGTCCATCCTGCGCGGAGAAACCAGCGGGTCTGCAAAAACAACTGCCGGGAGAGCGTAACGGGGTGATCGGTCATCAGGCCGAACGAAACACCGGAGTCCACCAGCAGACGGATGTTCCGCCAATCCTCGTGCTTCAGCTCGACTTTATAGGCAAAGCTGTCGATAGGTCCGTAGTCCACCCAGATCCCCCGTTTTTTCAACTGATCGAAAATCTCCCGTTTGTGCACATCGCCGGCGTGCTCGACGGTAATCCGGATGCGGAATTCCTCGGCCAGCCGCAGGAGCGAGGCGATATCATCGATCTTGTGGACATGAACACGGAGATGCTCACGGCCCTGCAGAATGTCGCGAAGAACAGTTTCTTCGGCAGTAAAGATCATTTCCTTTTTCCTGGCTCCTTTGGCAAGCCGGAGCTTTTGGAGTTTGATTCGCACGTCATCCAGTTTGGTTCGCAAGATTCGAAATGTGCCCATCCGCGTGCTGGGGCGGTCCCCTTTCCAGTCCTGGGCGGAGTTGGGATTGTAGCCCAGAGCCGCTTTCACGCCGGCGCGGGCAATCAGAGCCGAAGTGGAATCCGACGTGTAATGACGGATCACCGCCGCCCGGCCGCCAATGATATTGCCGCTGCCCGGCACGATGCAGGAATAGAGAACGCCCGCTTCGATGGCGTCCGAGAAGGCTTTGTCGTCCATCTGGACGGAATCCAGCGCATCGCAGAGAGTCATTACGCTGTTAAATCGGTCGTTGCCATCGCCTTCCTCGCCGGGTTCGCCGGCCCGCCATAATCCGATGTGGCTATGGGGATCGATGAAGGCGGGGGTGATCGCCGGGAACCGGCCAACCAGCTTTCCGGACGGTTTTTTTGTGATTCCGACAATCTGTTTCCCCGCATACGTCAAATAGGACCTGGGGACCATCCCCCGGCCTGTATAGATGGTTTCGCCAAAAACGCTATTCATACCGTAAGTCCTTATCAATAATTATCCGGTACAGATTTTACCGAATCCCCCGATATTTTCAATTCCTTTATTGCCCGGCTGTGGTTTCATTTCCTTCCGTTGGCAAGTCCGGCTGGTTTGACCTTCCCGGCCGAATACGGACATATTTTGCAGATTTTTCCCGCGTTTTACCGAATAAATGACAGATTGCAGCCAGCCTCCCGTCGGTATTTGGAACAGGTTTGAAAGATGCCGGCGATGGAGGTGTTTTTTTGGCGATGGATGGACCTGCCGCCAATGTCCTGAAGTGAAGCGAACCCGCCGCTTTCGCTTGAGCGAAGATCGGTTGGATACGCACCTCCATTCCGGAGAGAATAGTATGAGCGAATCCTGGAATTCCGCAAAACCGCCGTATGAACGGATCCTTTGTCTGTATCACGATGTGGAGCAGGATATCGATAATGATGTGGATGTGGAGACCTGCCGGCGGATGGTGGAGGCATGGCTGAAGATGGAAGCCCGGTACGGAATCGCCGCAACCTACAACGTCACCGGGCAAATTTATCAGGAGCAGGGGGATCTGGTCGAAAAAATCCTCCAGGCCGGCCAGGAAATCGCGTTTCATTCGTACAGTCACCCTTCGGACTGGTCGCCAAAATATTACAAAGAGGAAGTGCTTCGCTGCCGGGCGCTTTCCCCTGATGTGCGGGGATATCGCTCGCCGCGATCGCAGTGGAACCGGCAGACGCTCCAGACGATGTGGAGCAACGGTTTTTTGTGGTCCGCCGAGGCCGATGTGCAGCCTGAACCGTATTTTATATACAAAGGCCTGGTGCGAATTCCCATTGCCGGGGATGACTGGGCTTTGGCGGAGGGGGAATTGAGCGAAGAGCAGTGGGTGGATCGGTTTGATGAAATCCTGAGGGAGCGGAGGTTTGTCGCGTTCGGCAGCCACGATTATGCGGCAAGCCTCAAACCGGAGGAGCGGCTGGCGGCCTGGGAAGCGATTCTGCGAAAAACGGCGGAGAGCCATTCGCTTCTGCTGACGTTTTCCGAAGCGGCGGACCTTTTTCGTCGCGCCTCCCTCTCCAAATTCTACAGCGAAACCGCTCGAGAATGGACGGCGGGAACCCAAACGCTGTATCGAACGAAACGGTTCCGGGAACTGCTGCGTGCGGAAGTGAGCCGCCGGACCCATCCTGTGGTAGCGGATCTTGGTTCCGGCGGTGGAGCGATCTCGGAGAGCGTTCGCGACCTGGCAGGGAAAATTCTTTGTGTGGACAATGCCCCGGGGATGGTCGCAGCCGCCAACAGCAAACCGGGATTGCAGGGATTTCTGGGGGATGTCACGGACTCGGGACTGCCGGATGATTGCTGTGATGTGGTTCTCTGCACAAGGGTGATCGAATACCTGTTCTGGCCCGAACGGGCAGCGGAGGAAATCCGGCGAATCGGAAAATCGGGTGGAACGTTTCTGGCAACCTTTCCGGCACGGGGACAAACACCGCCCGACAATGAAGGAACCGCTCCGGATAAAATCCGCCGCTATTTTACCGCGGAGGAAATCATGCAGTGGGCTTCCCGGATCGGGCCGTCGCGCCTGGTCGGAATCCAGTACGATTCGGCGGAACCGGCGGATGAAGCGGCGGAAGGGGCCTATCGAAAGAAAGAACAGCAGGCGTCAGAAGGGATGCTCCCGACAAACTGGGTGGTCATCGGGACCATCCAAAACAAGGGGCGAAGAATTTCATATCGAAACGGACCCGGCGCGGACTCCTTTCTATTCCGTTTCCCAAAAGTGCGGAATAGAACTCCGGCGGAAACCATCCAAACCCTGCTTCAAAAAGCGGTTCGTAAAATCCGGCGGTTGGCGGGACGGTAACTGCGCCATAGAGGATTTTCGGGTAACATATGGTACCCGTTTTCCCCCCGTTTTTTCCAAATTTTCCTTTACGATGTTGTCCGGGTTTCCGTATAATCGCATGTAGATCTGATTGTGACTTTATCATTGCAGGTTTTGAATCAGGATTTCCATGGCGCGCGAAAAATGGGGCAGCAAATTCGGCATCATCCTGGCGGTCGCCGGAAGCGCCGTCGGGCTGGGAAATTTTCTGGTTTTTCCCTCCCAGGCGGTCCGCAATGGCGGCGGAGCCTTTATGATCCCCTACTTTATCGCCCTGCTTCTGCTGGGGTTGCCCCTGATGTGGATCGAATGGACCATCGGGCGCTTTGGCGGGGGCTTCGGGCACAGCACAGCGCCGGGCATGTTTCATACCCTCTGGAACAAAAACCGTTTCATCAAATATTTCGGTGTTATCGGGATTTTCGGTCCCATCGTCATTTTCAGCTATTACATTTATATCGAATCATGGCTGCTGGGATACAGTGTATTTGCCATTACGGGAAAGTATGCTCTCTGCACGGATCAGGCTTCGATGGTCGCTTTTCAACAGGCGTACCAGGGATTGGTGCAGAATGAACATTTTTCCAGCCTCCGATCGGCGTATATTTTCTTTCTTCTGACGTTTGCGTTGAATATTTTCGTGCTCTATTTTGGAGTGAACCGGGGAATCGAAAAGCTCTGCAAATTCGCAATGCCCCTGCTATTCCTCTTTGGCATTATCCTGGTCGTTCGCGTGCTGACCCTGGGCGCACCCGACCCATCGACCCCGGGAAACGATGTTTATCACGGTTTTGGATTTTTATGGAATCCGGACTGGTCGGCGCTCAAAAGCAGCAAAGTCTGGCTCGCCGCGGCCGGACAGATTTTTTTCACCCTGAGCTGCGGAATCGGCGTGATTCTGACCTACGCCAGTTATTTGTCGAAAACCGACGATGTGGCCCTCAGCGGCCTGACCGCCGCCGCAACCAATGAATTGGCGGAAGTCATTCTCGGTGCCAGCATCGTGATTCCGGCGGCGTTTGCGTTTTTTGGACCGGCGAAAATCGGCGAAGTTACCCAAGGCGGCGCGTTCGGACTGGGTCTGGTGACGATGCCCCTGATTCTTCAAGGGATTGTCGGGGGAAACTTTTTCGGTTTCTTATGGTTCATGCTCCTGTTTCTGGCCGGCATTACCAGTTCCATCTCTTTGGCGCAGCCGGCAATCGCATTTCTGGAAGATGAGTTCGGATTCAGCAAACGCAAAGCGTGCATTCTCTTTGCCATGGTCACTTTTTTGATGACGCAGCCTGTGATTCTTCTTCTGGGCCGAGGCGTTGTGGATGAGCTTCATTTCTGGGGCGGAACATTCTGCCTGGTCCTATTTGCGACGGTGGAAACCATCCTGTTCGGATGGGTTTTTGGTCTGGATAACGCCTGGACGGAATTGCATCAGGGCAGCGATATTAGGATCCCCCGGATATATCGGTTTATCATTAAATATATTACGCCCCTGTTTCTCATGGGGATTTTGGGATACTGGATCTTTGATCACTGGAAGGATGTGGTGTACCTGAAGGATATCGCACCGGAGAACGTTTCCACCATTAAGGGCGTTCGCGGGATGCTGCTGGGATTATTCCTGCTTCTGGCGATCCTCGTGAAAATCGCCTGGCGTCGCAAATCAGACAGGGAGGCAGGGTATGCAGGTTAGCGGCTGGATTTTCATGATTCTCAGTTGGGGGGGGATCCTGGGCCTTCTGGTATTTTGCCTGATTCGGACATTCTGGCAAAAAAAGAACTGAATTGCCATCCCAGTATTTCCCAGATATGTATCGCCCAGTCAATACATGTAAAATCCGTATCCGGTATATCCCTTGGACCAATTCTTCCAAATTCCATGTAATTGCTTTTAAAATTGTTCCTGAAACGTTACTTTTATTAAAATTCTGTCTAAAAATGTAAAAAAAAGATTTTTTTGCGCAAATTTTTTCCTTTTTCAGCGTTCTTTCCTATATAATGAGTTCAAATGAACTGTTTCTGGGGTTGGTTTTGCAGGTTGGGGGCTTTCCATGAAATTAAAATGATGCATACCCGGAGGAGTATATTATGAAGAGTCTGAATTTGCTCCTGATTTTGTCA